>NZ_JBHJUW010000204.1:0-11501 GCF_042268205.1 Streptomyces sp. NPDC056160 | reverse complement strand
GCCGACGAGATCCTCGAACGCCTCGCCGGCTACCTGAACCGCCTACCGAACCCCAAATCCTAGATATGCAGTCCTCCCAAGACTCGGGACACTAGAGCGGGAGGGAGACAGGAGGACAACTGTGACCGTCCTCGCCATCTTTCTCTTCATCATCGGCACACTGCTGGTCCTCGCCGGGGCGCTACTGATCCTCATCGGGACGTTTCTGATCACCCTGGGGGCGGCCTTGATCCTCATGGGGATGACCTTGATCGCTGTGGGTGTGTTCCTGCTGATCCGGAGACTCCTCAGACGTGAGCGGACGCAATCGCACCCGTGGTGAATCTGAAGGCGGCCCCGTCAACACAGCCCGGCCCCGTCAACACAGCCACCAGATCACCTGCGGTGCGTTCCGTGGCTGGCCGATCGACGCCGCCGCCCGGTCCCGCATCATCGATGCCGCGCTCGACCGCCAGATCCGCAACGCCAGGTGGTGGCACAACCACCTGGCGCATCCGTCCCGGCGCGTCGCTGACGACCACGAGATCACCGGACGCATCCGGGGGCCCGAGCAGGAGCCGATGGCGTCCGTCGAGCCCGCGCCGAGGCAGGCGTTGAACAGGGCGGAGGAAAGGCCCAACCCCGAGATCAGCAGGGTGGGAATTGCCACTACAGCGCCGCTTTCGCAATGCTGCTCGCACCGTGCACCCCGGCAGCCCTGCTCGCCGCCCACACGCGCAGTTCCCGCACCGGTCGTCCCGGAGCTGCTGGTGTGCCGGCCTTTGCCGGCTGCTTTCCGGGGCACTCCGTCGGCGCATCGCGTCCCTCCCCATGAAGGAATACCCCCGCCGGTAAAGTCGGGTTAAAGTACGGGCGCACAGCCAAGGGAGGGATGTGTATGGGAAACCGTTTCGCCCGCGGAGCGGCGGCGCTTGCCGGTCTTGTGCTCGCCGGCACCGGTGTGGCCGCCGTGAACGCCACTTCGGCAGCAGCCAGTTCGTACGACTGTCCGACGGGCTACTGGTGCGGCTGGTCGGGCCAGAGCGCGACCGGGACGATGTACAAGACGAACAAGAGCGTCGCGGACCTCGGCAGTTGGGACAACAAAATCCATTCGTACGTCAACCGTACGAAGTCCATCGCCTGCCTCTACGACGACAAGAACTACAGCCCCTGGGGCGGCTACTTCCCCGCGGACCCCAATGGCGCCGGCGAGTACTCCTCGTCCCCCACCGCGACGATCAGCTCGGTCAAGTTCGCCCGCACGGAGCGCGAATGCTCTCAGCAGGCCTACCCGAGCTGGTCCGCCGAGGCGACCCCCAAGACGCCCGGTTTCGGTGACATGAACGGCGACAGCCGGGCCGACGTGATCGCCCGCGACGAGGCCGGCCGGCTGTGGCTGGCCTCGGGAACCGGCACCGGCAAGCTGATCGGCACGGGCGGCTGGAACGGCATGCGCGAGATCACCGCCGTCGGCGACCTGACCGGCGACGGCCGCGCCGACCTGATCGCCGCCGAGAAGTCCACCGGCAAGCTGTATCTGTACCCGGGCACCTCCACCGGCGCCCTCGGCTCACGCAAGCTGATCGGCACCGGCGGCTGGAACGGCGTGAACGCGCTGACCGGTGTGGGCGACATGAACGGCGACGGCCGCCCGGACCGCTACGCCCGCGAGGCCTCCACCGGCAAGCTGTGGCTCTACCCGGGCCGCGCCTCGGCCCTCGGCGGACGCGTGCTGGTCGGCAACGGCGGCTGGAACGCGATGGCGAACCTCATCGCGGTCGGCGACTTCTCCGGTGACGGCCGACCCGACCTGGCCGCCGTCACCAACGACAAGTACGTCATCGACGGCGGCTCCGGAAACCTCGGCTGGCTGGTCACCTACCAGGGCCGCGGCAACGGCCTCCTGGCGGGCGGCGAGCGCACCAACGGCGAGTGGTGGGGCCTGAACGGATTTTGCTGACCCCCCTCACACCCACAGCGTCCGGAGGGTACGGGCCCTCCGGACGCAGGGCGCAGCGCGCAGGGCGCAGGGTGTGGCGTGACCGGCGCGGCGTCGTGCGGGTGGACGGCCGCATCCGAGCGGATGGCGACGACATAGCCGGTCCCTCGGGCGTCGAGGCCCTCGCGGAGGCTTCGTTGCTCGGTGCAGATGTCGCAATCCGCACCGAACCGAAAGGCCCTCACCGGTTCAAGATCCCCCAGCGGGGACCTGGCTCATCCGGTCACAGCCTCCCCGGGCAGAGCGTCTAGCGTTTGTCGACGGCGAGTTCGCCGTTCACGCCCGCAGCCCGTCCAGCGCCGTGTCGATGGCCGCCAGGGCCGCCGTCCTGTCGAGCCCCGCCCTCGACACGAGCGAGAGGCCCTGGACGACATAGAGGAGTAGTTGCGCCTGGGCCTCGGGGGAGCAGGTGTCCGTGACCTCTCCGGCGGCCTGCGCGCGGCGGAGCGCGCCGGCGACGATGCCGGTGAACCGGCGGTACGAGCGGGTGACGATCTCCGTGGCCTCACTGTCATGGGGGACGAGTTCGGCGGTCGTGTTGCCGACCAGGCAGCCGTGTGGCACGCCCACGTCGGAGATCAGTTCGTCCAGCCGCGCGGGATGGTTCAGGATCTCGCGCAGGGCGGGCAGGAGAGGGCTGGTGTCGAGCGCGGCGGTCAGGTGCCGCTCGTACACCTCCCAGTAGAGCCTGACGGCTTCGAGGTAGAAGCGGCGCTTGTCGCCGAATGCGCCGTAGAGGCTGCCTCGTTCGACCGCCAGCGCGTCGACCAGGTCCTGGATCGACGTCGCCCCGTATCCCCGGGACCAGAAGAGTTCGAGTGCGCGCTCCAGCGTCCGTTCCTTGTCGAACTCGCGGGGGCGTCCGGTTCGTGCCACGTGGCCGATACTACGACTTCTTGACTCGGCGCTCAAGAAGTCGTAGCTTCCGTTGCGTCACTTCTTGAACGACCACACAGAAGTCGGCCGCTCGCCGGCCGGTACGAAGGGCAGAAGCAATGGAATTCGCAGGCAGAACGGCACTCGTCACCGGGTCCGGTGCGATCGGCGGACTCGGGCACGTCACGGCCAAGGTGCTGGCCGCGGGCGGTGCCGGCCTGATCCTGACCGGCACCGATCCACAGCGCGGCGCCCAGGTGGTGGAAGATCTCCGCGCAGCCGGTGGCGGCTCCGCCGGGGCGGTGCGTTTCATCGCCGCCGATCTGTCCGACCCGGCGAGCGTGCCGCAGCTGGCCGAGGACGCCGGCCCCGTCGACATCCTGGTCAACAACGCGAGCGTGATGACGTTCTTTCCGACCACCGGGCAGGACCTCGCGAGCTACGAGGCCGCCTTCGCGGTCAATGTGCGGGCGCCCTTCCTGCTCACCGCCCTGCTCGCGGAGAAGATGGCCGCGAGCGGCGGCGGCAGCATCGTCAACGTCAGCTCCACCGCGGCCGGTCTCGGCATGCCGGGCATGGCCGTCTACGGCGCCACCAAGGCGGCACTCGAATCGCTCACCCGCACCTGGGCGGCGGAATTCGCCGACTCGAACGTGCGGGTCAACGCCGTCGCTCCGGGCCCGATGCGCACCTCGAAGGTGGTCGCGGCTATGGGCCCGGACATGGGTGGGATGGGCCTGACCACGGCGCTCAAGCGCACCTGCGACCCGGCCGAGGTGGCCCACGTGATCGCCTTCCTCGCCAGTGACCGGGCCAGTTACATGACCGGCGCGGTCGTGGCCGCCGACGGTGGCCGCACCGCGATCTGAAGAGAGACAGGACAATGGATCGTCTTGCAGGAAAGCACGCACTGATCACCGGGGGGACGAGCGGCATCGGCCGGGAAACGGCCCGCGAATTCCTCGCCGAGGGAGCGACCGTCGCCATCACCGGCCGCTCGCGGGAAAAGCTGGACGATGCGGCCCGGGTGCTGGACGGCCCGCTGCTGACCATCGCCAGTGACGCCGGCGACGTACCCGGCCAGGCGGCGCTCGCGGCGCGCCTGCGGGAGGAGTGGCCGAAGCTCGACATCCTGATGAGCAACGCCGCCGACGTCACCCACCTCCCCATCGAGGCATGGACCGAGGAGGCTTTCGACAGGCTCCTCGCGACCAATCTGAAGTCGCCGTTCTTCCTGATCAGGGACCTGCTGCCGCTCTTCTCGCAGCAGTCCTCGGTCATCCTCGTCGGCTCGGTCTCGGCGTACATCGGGCACGAGGACGCCACGGTCTACGGCGCGGCCAAGGCGGGCCTGCTCTCCTACACGCGAGGGCTGACCCATGAGCTGAAGGACCGGGGCATCCGCGTCAACGGACTGAGCCCGGGCCCGACGATCACCAACGCGTTCGCGCCCCTGGGCCCCGAGCGCCAGGCCGCCCTCTACGAGGAACTCCGGCAGACCGTGCCTCTGCATCGCCTGGGAACCGCCACGGAGCTGGCGAAGGCGGCGGTCTACCTCGCCTCGGACGAATCCGCCTACACCGCAGGGACCGTACTGCGCGTCGACGGAGGCATCGGGCAGCTGGCGTACTAGCTAGGCGGTTTGATTCGTATCGCCTGATCGTTGGTCTGGGTGGGTCGTTGACTGATGCACAGTGGGCGCGGATCGAGCCGTTGCTCCCGGACCGGACGCTGAGGCGGCGTGGCCGCTGGCAGGACCTTCGTGAGGTGATCGACGCGATCGCCTACGAGTTCCAGACCGGGGCCCGGCGGGTGCATTTGCCGGAGAAGTGCGGCAACTGGCGGGGCGTCTACAACCGGCTGCGGATGTGGGCCGGTCGACGGCGCCTGGGAGCGGATGTTCACCGCCCCGGCTTGCCCAGGCCGACGCGGACGAGGACCTGACCTGGGCCGCGCCGGTGGGCTCCGCGATCGCGCGCGCTCACCGGCACGCGGCCGGGGACTGCAAAACGGGGCCCCGGACTGTGAGCCGCGGCACCATGCCATCGGCCGCTCCCGCGGCGGACCGACCACGAAGATCCACCCCGCGGCCGGCGGCCGGTGCCGGCCACCGGCGTTCGTCCTCACCGCCGGACAGGCCGGCGACGCACCCGCCATCACGGACATCGGGGACCGCCTGCGTGTTCCCCGCCGCCGCGGACGGTCCCTCACCAGGCCGGACACGATCCTGGCTCACAAGGTGTACTCGGCCGGCGGGATCCGCGACCACCTGCGCAGAGCGGTATCAGCGCGGTGATCCCCGAACGGGCCGACCAGCGGGCCGACCGGCCCGGCGCGGCCCGACCGGCCCGGCGCGGGCCGACCGGACCCGGCGCGGACCAGCCGGCGGCAGACTGCCCGCCTTCGACCGCGGGCCTGCAAACAGCGCCACACCGTCGAGTGGTGCATGTGCGCCACGTTGAAGCAGTGGCGCGGGGTCGCCACCCGCTACGAGAAGACCGCGACCGTCTATCTGACCGGACTCCACGCCGCGGGCATCTCCCTCCGGTCCGCGCGCTGATCCGAACGCCCCCGGTTCACGGAGCTTCGTCCGCCGACCGTGCCAGGTACGCGTGGTTGTCCTCGATGAGGTGGTCCAGCGCGGCCCTGGCGGCAGCGAGGCCGTCCATGGCCTCAGACAGCCGGGCCCGCTCGCGGGCCATGATCTCCAGTGCCTGCCGCGCCCTGTCCTCGGTCGGCTCGGACATACAGGGCGCCATCTCGGCGATGGTGCCGCTGGACATGCCTGCTGCCAGGAACGCCTGCACGAGGCGCACCCGCTGGACGTGCTCGTCCTCGTAGTGGCGCTGTCCGCTGGGCGAACGGGAGCTGACGAGCAGGCCCTGCTCCTCGTAGTAGCGCAGCGACCGGCGGCTGGCTCCGGTCCGGGCGGACAGTTCACCGATCCGCATGCCGAACTCCTCACATGCTGCTGACACACTTTCCCCTGACATTGATGTGAGCATTTAGGTTAACCCCATGCTGAAGCTCATCTTCATGATCAACCGCGTCGAGGGAATGTCGTACGAGCGTTTCGTCGAGCACCACCGGGACCGGCATGCGCCGCCGTTCACTTCCATCCCGGAGGCGGAGCGCTACGTGCGCAAGTACACCGTGTCCCACCCAGTCCCCGCCGAGACTTACCCGCCCCGGGCTTACGACGGCCTGACGGAAATCTGGTTCGAGGACTGGGAGGACCACGACGCCTTCTTCGCCTCCGAGAACTACCGGACGCTGGTCAACCCCGACGAAGCACGCTTTATCGACATGGACTCGGTGGCCGTGATGGTCACCGAGGAGAGGAAGGTCATCTGACGGGCAGACTCGTCCGCCGGTCACGCCGCTGGTTCGTCGTCAGGCGCCTGTTCGTTCACCCATCGCCGGGCTTCCGCGAGATTCGCGGCCGTGCCCGCAGGCGCGTACGCAAAGCCGTCCCACTCCTCCGACGCCCGCGCCTCGCCGGGCCGGAGGTGGCCACCGCCGCCGTGCGGCGGGCGGTGTCGGCGCCAGACGTCCAGCGGAGGACGGCGCCGCTTGTGGTACGCCGCGAGCGGATCGTCGCCGTCGACGCGCGGGACGGCGCGGGACGGCGGCTCGGGACGGCTGGTTCGGCGGCCCGGTTCAGGAGTGCTTGCCCATGACTGCGGTGTTCTCAGGCCGCGACGGTGGTCGGCCGGGTCCGCGGCGAGATCTGCCGCGCGCGTGCGGACGTCGTCCACCGCGTCTCTCCGGTACGGGAGGGCGGCATCCAGCAGGGGGTTGAGCAGGGAGGGTGTCATGGATGCCGCATGACCCGTCGGAACCCGAGGAGCACTGGGCCGCCGGCCACCAGGAAGGAGCTGGTGTCTGCTCTGCAACATGGACCGGGTTCCGCAGAGCGCCTCACACGAAGAGGAGGCCGGGGCCTGTCAGGTGGCCGGTGTGGTGCCGGAGGGCTGCGCCGGCCACCTCGCTCACAGTGATCAGCAGGAGAACTGCGCGTTCGCCCAGTCACCGTGGTCGTAGTCCGGGCCGTCGCCCCCGTCGTTGACGACGAGCTGCACGGTCTGCGCGCCGGACACGTCGGCGGTGAGCTGCTGGGCGCCGTCGCTGCCCTTCAGTGTGCTGGTCGAGGCGACCTTCTTGCCGTCGGCCAGCACCTCGAAGGTGACCGAGCCCAGATCGCCCACCTCGTCGTCCACGCCGACGGTCGCTTTGAAGGCCGAGCACTGCTTGGCGGTGTAGTACTCCACGTTGCTGGTGGCGTTCGTGCCCAGCCCCTTGGCGTAGGTGGTGCCGGCGATGGTCAGCGTCTTGCCGTCGCCGGCCGCGGCCTCGCCGTTGCTGTGGTCCTTCTCGATCGGGCCCCAGCCGTTGACCGAGCTCAGCGGGGTAAGGTCGCCGGCGTAGGAGTCGCCGGACGGGGGCGCCACCGCGATCCGTGCCTGCAAGGGGAGTTCGGTGGTCATGGACGTCCCGCGGGGGGAGGTGTAGAGCGCGGTGAGGGTGAAGTCGTACGTGCCCGGCGCCGTGCCCTTCGGCGCGACGATCTTCCAGTTGGTGCGGAGGTCCTTGCCGCTGCGCAGGGTACGGGCGGTGGTCGGCGGGAGGGCCTTCGCCTGCCAGCCGCCGGGGCCGGTGAGGGCGACCGAGACCCGCTTGGCGGAGGTGCTGCCCAGGTCGGTGAAGGTGGTCGTCACCTGCTGGGCCCTGCCGGGCTGCACGAACTCCAGGCCGCTTGCGCCGAGTTCGGCGGCCGGTGGGTAGGAGGCGGCCCGGTTGTCCTTCCAGGCGCGCAGCAGGACGGTGCCGTGCGCGGGAACGGTGGCCGCGAAGGTGCCGGCCGAGTCGTAGTCCCGGTGCTGCCACAGATCACGTACCCGGTAGGCATGGCCCTTGGGCAGGCCGGCCGCCTCGGCGGTGGTCGAGATCCGCTGGGCGGTGTTGCTCTCGTTGAACAGCGCGATGGCGCGGCTGCCGTCCGCCATCTCCTTGACGACGACCCAGCGTCCCCCCTCGGAGGACAGCACGCGTCCCTGCTTGCCGAGTGTGTCCTGGTCGACGGCGATGACGTCCTTGTTCTCGAGGATCTGGTACGTCGCGTCGTCGGCCTTGGGCAGGTCGGTGCCGATGAGCAGCGGGGCGGCCATGATCGACCACATGGAGAAGTGGGTGCGGTACTCCGTCGCGGTCATGCCGCCGTTGCCGACCTCGAGCATGTCCGGGTCGTTCCAGTGGCCCGGGCCGGCGTACTGGTCGAGCGGCAGATTCTGTTTCATGATCGACAGCATGCTGCCCCAGTTGTCGCTGATGTCACTGGTGGTGCGCCACAGGTCCCCGACACCCTTTGCCCACAACCAGGGTTTGTTCGAGCCCCACTCGCAGATGCTGTACACGATCGGCCGGCCGGTGGCCTTCAGCGCGTCCGCCATCGTGGTGTAGCGCTGCTTGGCGTCCACGCCCTGCTTGGAGCAGTTGTCGTACTTGAGGTAGTCCACGCCCCAGTCCGCGAACTGCTGCGCGTCGCTGTACTCATGGCCCAGCGCACCCGGGAAGCCGAGGTTGCTGCAGGTGTGCGTGCCCGCGCTGGTGTAGATGCCCAGCTTGAGGCCGTTGCTGTGAACGTAGTCGGCGACCGCCTTGATGCCGTGCGGGAAGCGCACCGGGTCGGGCACCAGTTTGCCGTTCGCGTCGCGCTGCGACTTGGCCCAGCAGTCGTCCAGGTTGATGTACTGGTACCCCGCGTCCTTGAGGCCCTTGGCGACGAACAGGTCGGCCATGCCCTTGACCATGTCCTCGTTGAACTCCGGCCGGCAGTTGGTGGAGTTCCAGTTGTTGAAGCCCATGGGCGGTGTGTCGACCAGGCCTGCCCCGGGGGATGTGGATGTTCCCGTCGGTGTGCTGCCCTGTGCCTCCGCGACCGCCGCCGGAGCGCCGAGTCCTGCGCCGCACAGCACAGCTGCTGTCAGCGCTCCTATTCCTCTGAGTCGTGCACTCCGGGCTGAGAGTTGGCGCATGCCTCGCATGTCCTTCCGTGTGCTGCAGAGTGGCTGAGGTGTTCGGACCGAACGGGAGTCCACGTTAGAGCGTGTTCGTATTTGTTGGAAGAGTTCGGGAACCCTAGCTCGTCCGGTGCAGTCGTCAGGACACAAGTGACTTGCGAGTAGGAAAAGTTGAATTAAATGTTGAAGTTTGTGCGATTGCCGCTGGTGCTTGGACACCTCGGACCGGGCGCGCAGCCCGGGGCGACGCACGCAGCCGCGGTGTCCCGGACGGGGCCCGTGGGCGGTCCGGCGGGTGGGTCCGGCCCCCCCCCCGTCATCCCGGGAGACGACGGGTCAAGCGCGCGGTGCCGTTCGCATCGCCGAGGAGGCGGGGTGGGCAGTGCCACGCTGTACATCCCCGGCCACCAGACGGCCGGCTGGGGGCGCCGTCCGGCCCGTCACGTGCGGTACCGCTCCACCACGGCCACCGTCCCCGTCCCCGCAGCTCGGCAAAGCCCGGCCGCCCGTCGGTTCAGCGCGCTTCTGCGCGCGGCGACCGGTCGACCGCTGCGACCGACGGGCTGATCGCGGTCGACCGACTCCAAACCGGCGACCCCAGCGCACGGCCGTACCCGCACGGTGTGAACGGGTTCCTCAGGCTGGCTCCAGGAGCAGATTGAAGGGTCGCCCTCGGTCAGCACCGGTTGATGTTTCCCTGGCACAGGCGAAGTCAGCCGCGTCACCTGTGGATCGGTGGCCGCGTCTCCCTTCGGCATCTTCTGGTAGCGGCGCTCCCGCCCGAGCGCGAACACCGGGAGCCGGCCGGAGCGCCGGAGCCTCGGGCCGAGCCGGGCACCGTGCTGGACCTGATGGCCGCGGGGTCACCGTGAACTGCGTCCTGCCCGGGCCGATGGTGAGTGACGGCGTGCTGGCCATGTTCGACGAGCTGTATCCCGGGCTCGACCCGGCCGAGTAGGAGCGGCGCTGTCTGGCGGAAAACCGTACGGCCGCGTCCCTGCTCGAACGCCTGATCCGCACCCACGAGGTGGCCGCCATGATCACTTAGGTGGCGTCGGAGCAGGCTTCGGCGTCCACGGGCCGGGTACTCAGTGCGGACGGCGGCCTCGTCCCCACGATCGTCCCCTTGACCGGATGACGTTACCCCCTCCTTGCATTAGCCCGCGTCTGCAATTATTGTGGTCACATGTAAGGCGCTGCCGCATCTGATGCGGTTCGCCTCTACCACCGCGGCGGGTGCGCCCTCACCCCGTGCCGGCTCCCTCGGATGAGCCGCCCCACCGGGAGGGCATCCGCCCCCACGGCCTCACTCCACACCGAGGCATCGATCGAAAAGGCACCATTCATGTCCCTGAAGAACATCCTTCCCGGCCGGCTCGGCTTCGGCACCGCCCCGCTCGGCAACATGTTCCGCGCGATCCCCGACGAGGGCGCCCGCGCCACCGTCGAGGCCGCCTGGGACCAGGGCATCCGCTACTACGACACCGCCCCCTTCTACGGCGCGGGCCTCGCCGAACAGCGCCTGGGCCAGGTTTTGTCCGCCAAGCCCCGCGACTCCTACGTCCTGTCCACGAAGGTCGGCCGGGTCGTCCTCGACGAGATGGAGACCGACGTCCCCGACTTCGGCGAGAAGGGCGGCCTGTTCGAGCACGGCAACCCCAACAAGGTCCTCCACGAGTGGACCGCCGACGCCACCGAGCGATCCATCGAGGGCAGCCTCCGCCGCATGGGCGTCGACCGCTTCGACATCGTCTGGGTCCACGACATCGCCCAGGACTTCCACGGCGACGCCTGGGTCCAGAAGTTCGAGGAGGCCCGCACCGGAGCCTTCCGCGTCCTGTCCCGGCTGCGCGACGAGGGCGTCATCAAGGCCTGGGGTCTGGGCGTCAACAAGACCGAGCCCATCGAGATGACCCTCGCCCTCGACGAGCCCAAGCCCGACGGATTCCTCCTCGCCGGCCGCTACACCCTCCTCGACCACGCCCACGCCCTCCAGCGGCTGCTGCCCATGGCCCAGGAACAGGACGTCGACATGGTCGTCGGCGGCGCCTACAGCTCCGGCATCCTCGCCGGCGGCACTCACTTCGAGTACCAGCAGGCCCCGCCGGAGATCATCGAGAAGGTCAAGCGCCTCAAGGCCCTCGCCGACAAGCACGGAATCAGCATCAAGGCCGCCGCCCTGCAGTTCTCCCTCGCCCACCCGGCCTCCGCCGCCGTCATCCCCGGCGCCACCCGCCCCAGCCGCATCGCCGAGGACACCGCCGCCCTGAACGAGAACATCCCGGCCGCCTTCTGGCACGACCTGCGCGCCGCGAACCTGGTCAGCCCCTCCGCCCCGCTCCCCGACGACGCCTGATCCTCCCCCCCCGTTACCTTTCTGGTGGCCCCGCAACGGGGCGCCTGGCCCCCGGGCCCGGTATGGCTGTTTGCCCCCTGTCGTACGCATGACCTGGGGGGTGTTGCCGCCGGGCCTCGGGGCACCGCTTGACCGCTGATGAGGGGCCTGACGACCGCCCGGCCCGGCGCAACGCGGGTCTTCGAAGTTGAGCGGTGCAAGGTCGGTGGCCGCTGACTGCCCGTCACGGTCTGTGACGGGTGGGGTGGTTGTCGGCCCTGGATGTAGG
>NZ_JBHJUW010000203.1:0-11572 GCF_042268205.1 Streptomyces sp. NPDC056160 | reverse complement strand
CCGCCGGCCGGCACCGCGCGCTGCGCGTCGGCGGCCACCGCCGCCCGCGGCTCGGGCGCCGGCGGGATCAGCGCCGGCTCGATCCCCGCCGCCGCCAGCCCCGCCGGGGCCGTCTGAGCCAGGGGCACCCCGTAGCGGGCCAGGCGCAGCGGCATCAGCGACTCCACCGGGGCCTTCCTGCGCCACGCCCGGCCGAACCGGGACCGCAGCCGCGCCTGGTAGACCAGCCGCTCCTGCTCCAGCTTGATCACCTGCTCGTAGGAGCGCAGCTCCCACAGCTTCATCCGCCGCCACAGCAGGAACGTCGGCAGCGGCGACAGCAGCCAGCGGGTGAGGCGGACGCCCTCCATGTGCTTGTCCGCCGTGATGTCCGCGATCCGGCCGACCGCGTGCCGCGCCGCCTCCACCGCGACCACGAACAGCACGGGGATCACGGCGTGCATGCCCACACCCAGCGGGTCCGGCCAGGCGGCGGCGCCGTTGAACGCGATCGTCGCCGCCGTCAGGACCCACGCCGTCTGACGCAGCAACGGGAAGGGAATACGGATCCAGGTCAGCAGCAGATCCAGTGCGAGCAGCACACAGATACCCGCGTCGATGCCTATCGGGAACACATAACTGAAGTTCCCGAAGCCCTTCTTGACGGCCAGCTCGCGCACGGCCGCGTACGAACCCGCGAAGCCGATACCGGCGATGACCACGGCGCCGGTCACGACCACGCCGATGAGAACCCGGTGCATCCGGGTCAGCTGCAGTGGCGCGGCCACTCGTACTCCCCTCCCCTTACGTCCTGTTGCGCGCAACAGAGTGGCACATCTGTCCGGGGAACGGGTGGCCGGATCCGCTGTCCCGCCCCGCTCAGCTGTCCGAGGACGACTTGGACGCGGAGTGCGACGGCGACGCGGAGGGCGACCCGGACGCCCCCTTGGACGCCGACGGAGACGCCGGCTTGCCCGAGGACCCCGCACCCGAACCCGGCCCACCGGACGAACCCGGCCCACCGGACGAACCCGCGTCAGCGCCGTTCGCCTTCGTCACCGACGCCACCGCCTCCTTGGCGGCCTTCGCCGCGTCCTTGGAGAGGTCGTCCGCGTCCGGGGCCTTGTCACCGGCCAGACCCGCGCCGTTGTAGTCGAGGGTGACCACCACGTTCTCCACCCGGGCCACGACCGTCTGCTGCTTGAAGGTGCCTTCCTTCTTCTTCAGGTCGTAGCGCACCGCCGTCGCCTCGTCGCCCGTCCCCGACACCGGCTGCGACTTGCTGCCACGCGCCCCGTCCACGGACTGCGCGTCCTGCACCTGCTTGCGGTAGTACGCCTGGGCCTGGGTCTCGCCCGTGCCGCGCGCCGCATCGGACTCGAAGCGCAGCAACGACACGTTCAGCCAGCGGTACTGGGAACCCTTCACCCCGTTGTTGTCCAGCCCGTTCCACGAACAACTGGCCCGCGTCGACACATCACTGGACGTACCCGCCTTCGCGGACTTCGCGCCCCGGGGCACCAGGTCGTCCAGCGTCTTGCGCGCCAGCACCTTGCACGCGTCCGGCAGCTTGCCGTACGCCGCCGGCTGCACGGTCGGCGACGCGCTCGGGCTCGCCGACGTCTTCGCGTCCGCCGACGGGGCCGACGCCGCCCCGTCCGATCCCGACCCCGAACCGGAGTCCGAGGAGGAACAGGCCGCCGCCAGCAGCATCACGGGCACCCCGGCCGCGCAGACGAGGGCACGGTGCAGCCGCTTCGCCCGCGGGCCACGCCCCCCACGTACCTCACGCTGATCACGCTGTTCTCGCTGAGCTGCTCGCTGCATGGTTCCTTCACTCATGACGCTCGTGGTCCCCTGCGGTCTGATCGGTGCGGTTCTGTCCGTGCGGTCTGATCGGGTGCGGCCTGATCGGGTCGGAGGGCCACCGTACGCAATCGGTCCGCCGTGTGGTTCGCCGCCGCCGGGAGCACGGCACCGCGCCAAGTGCCGCTCCCGGCGCGTCAACCGCCCAGCGAATTCGCGAGCCGCGCCGCCAGATTCCGGGCCTTGTCCTGCATTTCCTTGCTGTCGGGGACCACGCCGACAGCGGTCGGCTGCTCCTCGTAGTCGATGGTCACGATCACGTTCGACGTGCGGAACGCCACAGTCACCGTCCGCTGTTTGACCGTCGAACCGGAGCTGCTGAGCGTGTCGTCCACGAACGCCTCGTCACCGAGGTCGTCGAGCGTGCGGGGCTGCACCTCGGCCGGATCGGTGGCCGGGGCGGAGCCCGACGAGGAGGAGGACGGGGAGGCGGGCGTACCGGAGGCCGGGGCGGACGGGCTGCCGCCGGAGCCACCGCCCGCCGGCGCTCCCGCCCCCGTGCCCCCTCCCGTGCCTGCGCTCGTGCCCGCTCCCGTGTCCGTCGCGGATCCCGAGCCGGGGGCGCCGGCGGGGGGCGCGGGCAGGTCCGCGGCCGCCTGCTTGGTGGCGAACACCGCCTCGGCCTGGCTGTCGTCGCTCACGGCGTTGTCGTAGGAGACGACCCGCTCGAAGTCGACGTGGAGGTGGTCGGTGGCGTCCGTGGAGTCCACCTTCCAGCGGCAGCCGACCTTGCGGTCGGTGTCGTAGGTGAGCGTGGCCTCGCCGTCGTAGGCCTTCTCCCGCTGGTCCGGGTCCGTGATCTGCTGGATGCCGGGCAGCAGCGAGTCGAGGGTGCCGTGGCCGACCGCGAGGCAGGCCTCCGGAAGCGTGCGGTACTTGCCCGGCTGGGCAGCGGCCGTCGCCCTGCCGGGGCCGTCCGGGTTGGCGTTGTCGGCCTGCCCGTCGTCGGACGAGCCGCCGGAGCAGCCGGCCAGCAGCAGCGCCGCGAGAAACGCGGCCGCGCCGGATACGTACGCCTTCCGCAGCACGGTCAGGCTCCTCTCGACGGGGGTCGGTCCGGGGCCCCGCCCCGGTTATTCGCTTGCCGGGCGGGGGCGTCTCCTGGAGACAATGTCTATCGCACGCACTGCCGTGGACGCCGGTCCGATGCCTGTTTCGTCGACCTTGGCGCCGGTATTGCGATTCGCCGCTTCTGAGACTTCTGTTTGCTTTCCGGGGGAATGAGGACGACATGTCGTACGTGGAAATGCCGGGCGCGAAGGTCCCCATCCGCATGTGGGCCGACCCCGCCTCGATCGAGGACGTGGCGCTGCGCCAGTTGCAGAACGTCGCCACCCTCCCGTGGATCAAGGGCCTGGCCGTCATGCCCGACGTGCACTACGGCAAGGGCGCGACCGTCGGCTCCGTCATCGCCATGCAGGGAGCGGTGTGCCCCGCGGCGGTGGGCGTGGACATCGGCTGCGGCATGTCCGCCGTGAAGACGTCCCTGACGGCGAACGACCTGCCCGGCGACCTGTCGCGCCTGCGCGCGAAGATCGAGCAGGCGATCCCCGTGGGCCGCGGGATGCACGAGGACCCGGTGGACCCCGGCGGCTTCCACGGACTGGCCACGGCCGGGTGGGACGGGTTCTGGGGGCGGTTCGACGGGGTGGCGGAAGCGGTGAGATTCCGCCGGGAACGCGCCACGAAGCAGATGGGAACGCTCGGCGGAGGCAACCACTACATCGAACTATTGCTTGATTCTGCTGGCTCGGTCTGGCTCACGCTCCACTCTGGTTCCAGAAACATCGGCAAGGAACTGGCCGAGCATCACATCGGCGTCGCGCAGAAACTCCCGCACAACCAGGGCCTGGTCGACCGTGATCTGGCGGTCTTCGTCGCGGACACCCCGCACATGGCCGCCTACCGCAACGACCTGTTCTGGGCGCAGGAGTACGCCAAGTACAACCGCATGCTGATGATGGCGCTGCTGAAGGACGTGGTCCGCAAGGAGTTCAAGAAGGCCAGGCCGGTCTTCGAGCCGGAGATCTCCTGCCACCACAACTACGTGGCCGAGGAGCGCTACGACGGCATGGACCTGCTGGTCACCCGCAAGGGTGCGATCCGTGCGGGCTCCGGCGAGTACGGCATCATCCCCGGCTCGATGGGGACCAGTTCGTACATCGTGAAGGGCCTCGGCAACGAGAAGGCCTTCAACTCGGCTTCGCACGGCGCCGGCCGCCGGATGAGCCGCAACGCCGCCAAGCGCCGCTTCTCCACGAAGGACCTGGAGGAGCAGACGCGTGGCGTGGAGTGCCGCAAGGACTCCGGCGTGCTCGACGAGATCCCGGGTGCCTACAAGCCGATCGAGCAGGTCATCGACCAGCAGCGGGACCTCGTCGAGGTGGTGGCCCAGCTCAAGCAGGTGGTGTGCGTGAAGGGCTGACCCAGGTCAGTCCCGCAGCCGCTTCTCCATGAGGGTCACCGCGTACGGGCTGCCCGTGCCGTCCGTCTTCGCGGGCTGCTCGCCCACGACCGTGTAGCCCGCCGACTCGTAGTAGGCGCGCAGGCGGGGGTTGGAGGACAGGCAGTCGAGGCGGGCGCAGGGGCGGCCGGCGGCGGTGATGCGGGACTCGGCCTCGGCCAGCAGGGCGCGGCCGGCGCCGGGCGGGGCCGTGTGCGGGGTGGTCATGAGGCGGTGGATGTATCCGGCCTCCGGGGGGCGGGGGCCCCAGGCGGCGGGGTCGTCCCACCACAGTTCCCAGGCGCCGGCCAGGTGGCCGGAGGCGTACGCCAGCCAGACCTCGCCCTCGCGCATGCGCTCGACGAAGTGCGCCTCGTCCTTCTCGCCGGGCTTCCACTGGTCGATGCCGCGGGTCAGTTGCCGCAGGGCGGCCGTGTCGCGCAGGCGGACCAGGAGCGGGGCGTCGGCGGGGACGGCCCGGCGGTAGGTCAGGGTCGGCCAGGCGGTGGGGGCGGGCTCGAGCAGGTGGGCGCGGAGGGTGGCGGTGAGGGCCTGCGCGTCCAGTTCCAGGGCGTCGCTCACGTACGCCCCGACCGAGCCGTACTTCGCCTTCAGGGCGGTCAGGAACAGCCGCATCACCGCGGCGGGGGCGCGGCCGTAGCCCGGCCAGTTCGGGGTGCGGCCGCCGTTGCGGGCCCGCCAGTCGGCCAGCAGGGCCGGGCTGGCGAGTTCGGTGAGGGTGAAGTCCTCGACGACCGTGGGTTCGTCGACGCCGAGCAGGGTCAGGACCAGGGCGGCCAGCTCGCCCGTGCGGTCCTTGCCCGAGGCGCAGTGGAAGACCAGCGGGGTGTCGGAGACGGCCGCGTCGCGGATCAGTTCCAGGGCCGCGCGGATCTCCTTGGTGCCGTCCTCGGCGACCTCCATGTAGCGCTCGGCGAGGTACGGGCCCGGTTCGACCTCGGGGCCGAGCGCGGGCTGGTCGTAGGGGCGGTGCTCGATGCTGAGGTTGTGGTAGGTGAAGGACGGGTGCTCAGGTACGCGGCCCTGGCGGTCGACCTCCCAGTCGTGGCGGAGGTCGATCACGGTGCCGATGCCGAGGGCGAGGAAGCGGTCCCAGTCGGGAGTGTCCCGGCCCAGCTTGCCGAGGCCGTCCGCGCGGAACAGGCGGCGCGGGCGGACCCGCCGGCCGTCCCCGGTGGCGTACCCGCCGAGGTCGCGAACGTTGCGCAGGGCGTCGAAGCGTATGTGTCTGTCCACGGTGCGTCACCCTACGGCCGGGGGGCCGGGCGGCGCCCTGGGATCACTTCGCGTGTCGTACGGCGTAGATCATGACGAACGCCACGACGTGGATACCGAAGAGGAAGTAGCCGAGGTAGTACCAGACGTAGCGCTCGCGCCTCTTCTCCTCGGCCAGGCGCTGCCGCTCGGCGGCCCTGTCCCGGCCGGGGGTTCCCTCCTCGGGGCCTGCCGGCCCGGGGAGCCCTTGCCCGGGGGTGTCCTTCGGCGTCGTCACCGGCGTCAGTGCTCCCGGTGCACCTTGGTGTTCGACGCCTGGGCGCGGGGGCGCACGACCAGCAGGTCGATGTTGACGTGGCTGGGGCGGGTGACGGCCCAGGCGATGGTGTCGGCGACGTCGTCGGCGGTCAGCGGCTCGGCGACGCCGTCGTAGACCTTCGCCGCCTTCTCCTCGTCGCCGCCGAAGCGGGTGAGCGCGAACTCCTCCGTGCGGACCATGCCGGGCGCGACCTCCACGACGCGGACCGGCTGCCCGACGATCTCCAGGCGCAGCGTCTCGGCGAGGACGTGCTCGCCGTGCTTGGCGGCGACGTACCCGGCGCCGCCCTCGTACGTGCCGTGACCGGCGGTGGAGGAGACGACCACGACGGTGCCGTCACCGCTCGCGGCGAGCTTGGGCAGCAGGGCCTGGGTGACGTTGAGGGTGCCGATGACGTTCGTCTCGTACATCGTGCGCCAGTGGTTCGGGTCACCGGTGGCGACCGGGTCGGCGCCGAGGGCGCCGCCCGCGTTGTTGACGAGCACCCCGACGGTCTTGAACGCGGTCGCGAACTCGTCGACGGCCGCGCGGTCGGTGACGTCGAGCTGGTAGGCCGTGGCGGCGTGCCCGGCCGCGGTGATCTCCTCGGCGAGGGCCTCGATGCGGTCCTTGCGGCGGGCGGTCAGTACGACGCGGTAGCCGGCGGTGGCGAGCTGCCGGGCCGTGGCGGCGCCGATGCCGCTGCTCGCACCGGTGACGACGGCGATGCGGGAGGCGGCGGACGGTGCGGCGGGGGCCATGGGCTGCTCCTGGGGTGCGTGCGCTCGGTTCGTGCGCTCGGTTCCGTCCAGCGTAAGGGAAGGTCAGGCGCCGTTCCTCGGGGCCCACATGATCAGCGCCATCCCGGCGAGGCAGACCAGGGCCCCCGCCACGTCCCACCGGTCGGGGCGGTAGCCGTCGGCCACCATGCCCCACAGGATCGAACCGGCGACGAAGATCCCGCCGTAGGCGGCGAGGATGCGGCCGAAGTGCGCGTCGGGCTGGAAGGTGGCGACGAACCCGTACGCGCCGAGCGCGAGCACGCCGCCGGCGGCCCACAGCCAGCCCCGGTGCTCCCGCACTCCCTGCCAGACCAGCCAGGCACCACCGATCTCGAAGAGGGCGGCGACGACGAAGAGGGCGGCGGAGCGCAGGACGAGGGGCATGGGGGCAGCTTCGCACGCGCGGGTCTGGCGGCCGTGGCGGGAGTCTTGACCGGTCCGGCCCCGGCCGGGACTCCCGCGGCGACGGTGTCGGCGCTGCGAGTCGCCCGACGTGGGGCGGAGCGGGCCGCCGGGAGGCCGGTCGGGGCCCGTTCGGGGGTGCGTGCCCGCGCCGGGGCGGGCCGTCGCCCGGCTCGGCAGGGGTGCGGAATACCTCCGGGGCGGCGCTCGTTCAGGGGGGTATAGTTGAACAGTCAACAACTTGGAGGGTGAGCGACCATGCAGTTCGGGATCTTCAGCGTCGGCGACGTCACGCCGGACCCCACCACCGGCCGGACGCCGACCGAGCGCGAGCGCATCAAGGCCATGGTCGCCATCGCGCTGAAGGCCGAGGAGGTCGGCCTGGACGTCTTCGCGACCGGCGAGCACCACAACCCGCCGTTCGTGCCGTCGTCGCCGACCACCATGCTCGGCTACATAGCCGCGCGCACCGAGCGCCTCGTCCTGTCCACCTCCACCACCCTGATCACCACCAACGACCCGGTGAAGATCGCCGAGGACTTCGCGATGCTCCAGCAGCTCGCGGACGGCCGCGTCGACCTCATGATGGGCCGCGGCAACACCGGCCCGGTCTACCCCTGGTTCGGCAAGGACATCCGCGAGGGCATCGACCTGGCCATCGAGAACTACGCCCTGCTGCACCGGCTGTGGCGCGAGGACGTGGTGAACTGGGAGGGCAAGTTCCGCACTCCGCTGCAGGGGTTCACCTCCACGCCCCGCCCGCTGGACGGCGTACCGCCGTTCGTCTGGCACGGCTCCATCCGCTCCCCGGAGATCGCCGAGCAGGCCGCGTACTACGGCGACGGCTTCTTCCACAACAACATCTTCTGGCCCGCCGACCACACCAAGCGGATGATCGAGCTGTACCGCTCCCGCTACGCCCACTACGGGCACGGCACCCCCGAGCAGGCGATCGTCGGCCTCGGCGGCCAGGTGTTCATGCGGAAGAACTCCCAGGACGCGGTGCGCGAGTTCCGCCCCTACTTCGACAACGCGCCGGTGTACGGCCACGGGCCCTCCCTGGAGGACTTCACCGACCAGACCCCGCTGACCGTGGGCTCCCCGCAGCAGGTCATCGAGAAGACCCTGGCCTTCCGCGAGTACGCCGGCGACTACCAGCGCCAGCTGTTCCTGATGGACCACGCCGGGCTGCCGCTGAAGACCGTCCTCGAACAGCTCGACCTGCTCGGCGAGGAGGTCGTGCCGGTGCTGCGCGAGGAGTTCGCCAAGAACCGCCCGGCCCAGGTGCCGGACGCGCCGACCCACACGTCCCTGCTGGCCGCGGCCGCACAAGCGGCTCCGGAGGAGGCGAGCGCCGTATGAACCTCGTCGTCGTGTCGGCGGGACTGAGCGTCCCGTCCTCCACCCGGCTGCTCGGCGACCGGCTGGCCGCCGCGACCGCCGCGCGCACGGGCGCGGACGTCCGGGTGATCGAGGTGCGCGACCTCGCCGTCGACATCGCGCACAACCTCACCAGCGGCTTCCCCGGCCCCGCTCTGGCCGACGCGCTGGACGCGGTGGCCGGGGCGGACGGCCTGGTCGTCGTCACCCCCGTGTTCTCGGCGTCGTACAGCGGACTGTTCAAGTCCTTCTTCGACGTGCTCGGGGCGCGTGACAAGGACGCCCTGGCCGGCAAGCCGGTGCTGGTCGCCGCCACCGGCGGCACCGCCCGCCACTCGATGGTCCTGGACCACGCCCTGCGGCCCCTCTTCTCCTACCTGCGGGCCGTCGTCGTCCCCACCGGCGTCTACGCCGCCTCCGAGGACTGGGGCGCGCAGGGGCTGCCCGAGCGGATCGAACGGGCCGCGGGCGAACTGGCGGCCCTGATGACCGGGCGCCCCGCGCAGCGGCACCGGACGGCACCGGCGCCCGCGGCGGACGACCTGACCGTGGTCCCGTTCGCGGAACAGCTGGCCCGGCTCCGTGGCGAGGGTGCGGAGGCAACTGCGTAGCTGTGGGCTCGGAGGCGGCTCCGTAGCTGAGGGGCCGCAGGCGGCGGAGCCGAAGGCCCGGGCCCCAGGCTGCGGAGCCCAGGTTCCGGACCCGAGGTTCCGTACCCGAGGCTCCGTACCCCAGTGCGAGCCGGGGTGGGGCCGGCGGTGGGTGAGAGGACGGTAGGCGCCTGCCGCCGGTTGCGTCCGAGACGGTGAGAGGCGGGTAAAAAGGGGTGATCGTAGGCCTGCTCGCCCCGTTCGCCCCGCTGTGGCCTTGGCAGACTGGGCGCGTGCCTCAGACTGTGCTGCTCGCCGAAGACGACCGCGCCATCCGCCACGCCCTGGAGCGGGCCCTGACCCTGGAAGGCTACGAGGTGACGGCGGTGGCCGACGGCGTCGAGGCGCTCGCGCAGGCGCACAAGACCCCGCCGGACATCCTCGTCCTGGACGTGATGATGCCGGGCATCGACGGCCTCCAGGTCTGCCGGGTGCTGCGCGCGGAGGGCGACCGCACCCCGATCCTCATGCTGACCGCCCTGGTGGAGACCGCCGACCGGATCGCCGGACTGGACGCGGGCGCCGACGACTACGTCGTGAAGCCCTTCGACGTGGAGGAGGTCTTCGCCCGGCTCCGCGCCCTGCTGCGCCGCACCAGCCCGGCCCCCGCGGGCCCGGCCGCCCCCGCCGCCGAGGAGGCGCCGGCGAAGGCGCCGCAGCTGCCCGAGCGGCAGGTCGAGGCGGCCGGGATCCGCATGGACCTCCAGGCCCGCCGGGTGTGGCGCGGCACCCGCGAGGTCGAGCTGACCCGCACCGAGTTCGAACTCCTCGAACTGCTCGTCCGCAACGCCGGCATCGTCCTCGACCACTCCACCATCTACGACCGCATCTGGGGCTACGACTTCGGCCCCGGCTCCAAGAACCTCGCCGTGTACGTCGGCTACCTGCGCCGCAAGCTCGACGAACCGGGCGCCGGGCAGCTCATCCACACCGTCCGCGGTGTCGGGTACGTGCTGCGGGAGGACTGAGTGGGCCGCCTGACGCGGCTGACGGACCGGCCGCGGCCCCGGCTCTCGTCGCTGCGGACCACGTTCGCGGTGTCGTTCGCCGCGGTGACCGCCGCCGTCACCATCCTCGTGGGCATCCTGTCGTACAACTCCGCCGCCCGCTTGGTGCGCGTGGACCAGCAGTCGGTGTTCACCCAGGTCGTCCAGGACGTGCAGGACGAGGTGCGGCGCTACGACCGTACGCCCGAGGACTTCTCCTCCTCCCGCCCCGGCCACGAGGTCGTCCGCCCCAGCCGCACCGACGTCCAGGTGCTCGGCGCGCAGGGCCAGATCGTCGACCACGGCAGCCCGCAGCTGCCCGTCACCACCGACGACCGGGCCGTCGCGTCCGACGCCGTGGCCGGGAAGACCATCGAGTACACGGACGTGCCCGTCGCCGACGACGTGTACCGCATCGCCACCGTCGCGCTCGGCGACGGCCGCGGCGCCGTGCAGGTCGCCCAGGAGTTCAGCGACACCGAGGACCTGCTGCGCGCGCTCCAGCAGCGCACGCTGATCCTGATGGCGATCGTCGTCATCGCGGCCGGACTGTGCGGCTGGTGGCTGGCCCGCCGCATCACCCGCCGGCTGGTCGTCCTCACCTCCGCCGCCGAGGGCGTCGCCCGCACCCGGCGCCTCGGCGTCCAGGTGCCGGTCACCGGGTACGACGAGGTGGGCCGCCTCGGCCGCTCCTTCGACCGCATGCTCGGCCGCCTCGCCCAGTCCGAGGAGGACCAGCGCCGCCTGGTGCAGGACGCCGGCCACGAACTGCGCACCCCGCTCACCTCGCTGCGGACCAACATCTCGCTGCTGCGCCGCATCGACGAACTGCCGCCCGCCTCCCGCGAGGAACTGGTCGCCGACCTCTCCCAGGAGGCCCGTGAACTGACCGACCTCGTCAACGAACTGGTCGACCTGGCCGCCGGGCAGTCCGACAGCGAGCCGCCGCAGCGCGTCGACCTCGCCGACATCGCCGAGGACGTCGCGGGTCTGACCCGCCGCCGTACCGGACGCGACATCGTGGTCCGCGCGAGCGGCGACACGACGACCGACGGCCGGCCGGCCATGCTCCAGCGGGCCGTCTCCAACCTCGTGGAGAACGCGGCCAAGTTCGACCGCGGCGGCACGGCGCCCATCGAGATCGCCGTCCTGGGGCCCGCCCGGCCGGGCACCGTACGCGTCGAGGTCCTCGACCGGGGGCCCGGCATCGCGGAGGGCGACCTGATCCGCGTCTTCGACCGCTTCTACCGCGCCGCCGACGCCCGCTCCCTGCCCGGCTCGGGGCTCGGCCTGTCCATCGTGCGGGAGGTCGCCATCGCCCACGGGGGCGCGCCGTTCGCCTCCCGGCGCGAGGGCGGCGGCGCCGTGATCGGCTTCACCGTGGGCGCCGAACGGGAACGGGACCGTGAGAGGGACCGGGAGCGTGAGCGGGACCGCGACCGGGGGCACCACGGGGGCAAGGGGACGCTGAGCGGGCCGCGCGGCGGGGCCTGAGGGGCCTTGCGGGCGGCGGGCCCGAGGGCGGCGGGCCCGAGGGCGGCGGGCCCGCG
>NZ_JBHJUW010000202.1:0-11656 GCF_042268205.1 Streptomyces sp. NPDC056160 | reverse complement strand
AGACGCTCGGTTGGAAGACACCCGCCGAAGCACTCAACGAGCAGCTACAGTTGATTCAACAAGCCGGTGTTGCAACGACCGCTTGAATCCGGTCAATACACGCCGGTAGTGCCGGCAGCGCCGGTAGTGCCGACGAGAACGGACGGGGCGCCCTGGGTGTCGGTCACGTAGTAGTACGGGTTCCCGCCGGTGGTCATGCCGGTGAGGGGGCCCGCGGGTCCGGGTAATGCGCGTGCTCCGCCCGTTGGTTGCGGTGGCGGAGATGCCCTCGGGCCCTTGGTCGATGCGGGTCGCATCAGCAATGAGGCGACGGTCACAGCGCTCGGTGCCGGCGTAGGTGCAGTGGCTGGCGGTGCCGGCGGTGGTGAGGGCGGTGAGCTGGTTGAAGTCGTTGTACGTCTCACCCGTGCGGGACAGCGCGCCCGCTCGCCGCCGCCCCACCCAACGACCGTGCAGACGCGGGTCGGTGAAGGTCTCGCTCCAGCCACCGAAGGAATCGCGGGAACCTCTTCCCCGCCCGGGGCGGCCCCTCTCCAACCACCGCGCCGACGCGACGCACACGGCACCGCGGGCCGCGCTGGAGCAGACACCGCACAGGTGACGATCCTGACTGTACGTACGTACAGTCAGTGGCTAGGGTGGCGCGCGGAAGCATGGCGGCGGCCGGTCCAGCAGAAGGGTTGTGTGACACGGTGTCCGACTTGATCGATGTGCATGCGCATTTCACCCCGCCCACCACGCCCGAGGAACGGGAAGAACGGTGGCGTGCCATGCGAGCAGAGCAGTTCCTCGCACCGGCGCCCTACCACTGGACGGTCGAGGCCACGCTGGACTACATGGACCGCGCCGGCGTCGCGATGCAGTTGCTGAGCAACGTCCCCAAGACTCTGGACGCGCTCCGCACGTCCAACGACCACGGCGCCTTGCTCGTGACGCAGTACCCCCGGAGGTTCGGCCTGCTGGCCGCTCTGCCGACCGACGACCCGGCCGCCGCGCTCGCCGAGATCGAGCGCGCCGACGGCGACCTGCGGGCAGACGGGTTCGCGGTGACCTGCCGGTACAACGGGGTCACCCTCGGCGACGCGAGCCTGGAACCGGTGTGGGCCGAACTCGACCGCCGCGCGGCGACGGTGTTCGTCCACCCGGACGCCTACGCCCCCGCGTCCATGGGCCGCCCCAGCCCGCTGCTGGAGGTCGCCTTCGAAACCGCCCGCACCATCGTCGACATGCTGTACGCAGGCGTCTTCCGCAGATTCCCGAACCTGCGGGTGATCGTCGCGCACTGCGGCGGCGCGCTGCCCGCCCTGGCCGGACGCCTGCACCTGCTGGGCACGGAAGCCTGGGTGCCGAACCCCGGCGAACTCGACCAGGGCGAGATCCGGGAGCACCTCGCCCGGCTGTACCTGGACACCGCTGCCACCGCCACCGCCCACACACTGGCGCCGGCCCTGGCCATGACCACCCCCGACCACCTCGTCTACGGCTCGGACAGCGGTGTCCCGTGCAGCACGGAGACGACGCTGGAAGCCAACCGGCATGCCCTGGCGGACTTCACCGGACTGCCCCGGGAACAGCTCGAAGCCATCGGCCACAACGCCCTGCGCCTGTTCCCGAAGGCCGCAGCCCGGCTCGGTCGGCAGGTCGCGACGGCCTGACGGCGCGCGCCGAGGGACGCCCGGCCCCCGCCCCGAAGCGGGCCGCATCCCGGAGGAGAAAGAAACCATGCACAGGATGAACGCGCAGGGGCTCGTGCGAGTGACGAGCGGACTGCTCCGCGGCACCTCGGAGGAGGGGGTCGTCGTCTACCGCGGCGTACCCTTCGCCGCGCCGCCGGTCGGGCCGCTGCGGTTCCGCTCGCCGCTGCCGCCGGAGCGGTGGTCGGGCGTCCGCGAGGCCGACCGCTCAGGCCCCGCCTCGTACCAGTTCAACTGCGTCAACCGCAGCGCGGTCGAGCGCATCGTCCGGGAGATCGACCCCGGTGTGCCGGGCATCATGGCGTGGCCCGACTACACGAACGCGACCTACCGCCACAACCACGCGGCAGAGGACTGCCTGTACCTCGACATCTGGGTGCCGGAGTCGGCTCCGCGCGCGGGCCTGCCCGTCTACGTCTACTACCACGGCGGCGCGAACGCGGTCAGTTCCGGTTCGTTCCAACTGGAGCGGGGCGCGAACCTGGCCCGCGCGGCCAACATGATCGTGGTCCGGCCGAACTACCGGATGGGCGCCCTCGGTTGGGTCCACTTCGGTCTCCTGGGCGGCGCGCTGCCGGAGGCGGTGAACCTCGGCGTGCAGGACCAGTTCGCCGCGCTGAGGTGGGTGCACGAGAACATCGCCGCGTTCGGTGGGGACCCCGCGAACATCGCGATCGGCGGTGAGTCCGCCGGAGCCACCGCGGTCTCACACCTGCTGACCAGCCCGAAGGCTCATCCGTACTTCCGGCGCGCGGTGCTGCAGTCGTTGTCCCCCTTCAATCCCTGGTGCACGCAGCAGCGGCCGGAGGCGGTCACCGTCGCGCGGATGTACCTCGACCTCCTGCGCATCGACGACCCGGCGCGGCTCCAGGACATCGAACCGGACCGGTTGTTGGCCGTGCAGAACGTGCTGACCCGCTACTTCGACCCGGACCTGCATCTCGCCTGGCGCCCCCTCGGCGCGGTCGTCGCCGGGGACTGGGTGCCCCAGTCCCCGGCGCTGCACCTGTCGGAGAACCCGGTCACCAAGCCCGACCTGGGCGTCGCCATCGGATTCGCCAAGGACGAGTGGCAGTTCTTCCGCGGGCACTCGCGGACGGTCAGCCGCGGATCCCGGCGGGACGTACTGGGCGTTCTGGCACAGGTCTTCGGCACGGACGGTGCCGAGGAGGTCTACCGGCGATTCCACGAACTCCACCCGGGCCACGCGCCCGGTCTGCTGCTGTCGGACATCATGTCCTTCGAGTTCTTCAAGCTGTCGTCGCTGGCGATCGCGCGAAACCTCAGCACGCAGCGGATTCCCGTGCACCTGTTCCAGTTCTCCTACGACCTGCCCGGTCTCGGCGGACGGCTCCGCGCCGTGCACACCGGGGACATCCCGTTCCTGTTCCGCAACCACTCCGAACGCGATCTCGCCCGGTGGCCGGCGTTCGACGGGGCGGACCGGGAGGAGATCCGGCGGGTCAGCGGGTGGATGGGCGAGCTCTACGCCTCCTTCATCCGAAGCGGCGACCCAGGAGATGGATGGCCGCGATTCCACGCGGAGGACCAGAACGTCCTCTGGTTCGGCCGCTCCGTCGAACCGAGGCCCGGCCTGCTGAAGCGGGAGTGGGACGTCTTCCAGGAGCGCGGCTTCGGCACCGTACGGTCGGTGGAGAAGGCGCTCGTCGACAACGTACGGGCCGCGCTGGCAGATCGCGCGGGGGCCGCGCAGGGCTCGGGCGGCGTCGCCCGGTGACACCGCTGCCATACTCGAACCGAAGCGCGCAGAAATGAGGGACGGACCCGTGGGCGACTCGACAGCCGTGCGGAGCGAGACGAGCGGCGGCCGACGGCAGGCCATCATGCGGGCCGCCGAACGCCTCTTCGCTCTGGAGGGCTATCACGGTGCGACGATGCGCCAGATCGCCGAAGCAGCCGGCGTCAAACTGTCCCTCGTCGTCTACCACTTCACCTCGAAGCTCGGGCTGTACACGGCGATCTTCGAGGAGCGGCAGTACGTCAACGACGAACGGCTGGCGCGGCTCGGGGCGATTCCCGACCTGTGCGCGGACGACGCCCTCGAACAGATCGTCAGCGCCTTCACCGACCCGGTCCTCGCGCTGCACGACGACCCGGACGACATCTGGTTCGCCCGCCTGGTGCTGCGCGAGGCCGCCGACCCGTCCAGCCAGGAACGACCGGTCATCCGGGACCAGTTCGACCCGCTGGCCCGACGATTCGTCGAAGCGCTCGGCATCGCGCTGCCGGACAAGCCCGCCGGCTTCCACCACTGGGCGTACCTGTACTCGGTGGGAGCCCTCACCCAGAGCGCGTTCGACACCCGCGTACGCAACATCGCCGACGAGCCCGGCTACGAACAGAAGCACGCCCTGCTGCGCTCCTACATCACCGCCGCCCTGCGCTACGGCTGACCCGCCCCTGCCCGATACGAGGACCAGGAAGAACGGGGACACAAGCTGGGGGCCCGGATCGGGAAATCAGTGCAGTCGGGCCGCGACGCTGACACCGCAGCGGATGGAGTTGCTGTCCCAGCTCGGGATGGGGTGGTCGTGACGGGCGCCGCGGCCGCCGCGCTCGCGGCCGGCTATCTGCTCGGGCGGCTGCGCCCGTGGCAGCGGCTGGGCGACTGGGCGGCCGATCAGGTCCGCTCCCTCCCCGGAGCCGTGGGCCCGGGGCGGCACAGGTTCCGTCGCACAGACCGACGCCCTCGCTGCACACCTGGCCTGCCTCGCCCACGCGCCCGCCCACGTCATCGCGGACCACGACACCGTCGGCGCCTTCGCCAAGTCATGGCAGCAGCACACGGGCGCGGTCCCGGCACCTTTTCTGGCGGGCGCGTCATTACCTCTCGGTACGCCGCCTGGACACCGTGGTGGGCCTTCCGCATGAACTGGCCACTGGAGAAGGGGGATGCAGCTTGCGGCCGGTGCAAGGGGTCCGGCCGGGCGGGGGCCCTGGCAGGCGGGCCGTGGAAACGGTTCGCTCACAGGTGAGGATGGTCGCCACGAGTGCGCGGCGGCTGCGGACACCGGTTTTCGCGAAGACGCTCTTCAGGTGGTCCTGCACGGTGGCCGCGGTGATCCGGAGTTCCATGGCGATGGCCGGCGAGGGCAGGCCGGCGACGACCCGCGCCAGGACGTCCCGCTCGCGGGGCGTGAGCCCGTACGCGAGCAGCAGCACCTCCGCCACCTCGGGGGCCGGCGCCGGGTGCACCGTCACGGCGAGGGGGGCCGGGTATGGGCCACCGCTCAGCGGCGAGGCGTGGACCGAGACCCACCGGCCCGACCGGCCGCGGATCCGCCCGTGGGCCGGCAGCGCCGCGCCCCTCCCCCGCGCGGCGACCTCCAGGACCGCGATCGGTAACTCCGCACCTGAATAGGCCAGTTCGTCCCGCCAGAGTTTCGCGGCCGGATTCTCCAAGAGCAGCCGCAGGTCCTGGCCGAGCAGGAGCACACCCGCCTCGGCCGGGCGGGGAGCGGCGTCGGCAGGTGCCCGGTGGACGGCCCGGCGCAGGGCCGCGGCCACCGGGGCGGACAGCCGCCACAGGACGTCGACGTCGGCCGGGGTGAAGCCGGGCCGCCCGCCGCCCCGCGCGGAACAGGGCGACGGCGCTCCAGCATCGGCAGTCCATACTCGTACAGGGAGGAGATCCAGTCATTCCCACTCACGCCGGCTCCTGGAGCCGGGCCGGCTGCGGCAGCACGGCCGACGTCCCTGCGTCCCGCGCCGCGCGCTCCGCACGGGCCCGGTGCAGGGCCGCAGCGTGGGAGACGTCGGTCTGGCGGCAGCGCTCGATGCGGGCCTGCTCGATCGGTACCGGCTGGTCGTCGGCCACCGGCTCCGGCTCCGGGAAGGCCCGCCCGGAGGCTGAGGGCCCGCATCGCCGCCGTCTGCCGCTCCACTGCCTCCGCGATCGAGGGGTCGATACGGCTCGGAGGCGCGACGGCCTGGTGCGCGGCGAGGGCCTGGTGCAAGCCGGGCGACGCCATCTCGCGCGTCTTCACCGGGGCCGAAGAGAGTCCGGCGCGGCGGCCGTCTCCGGCGCGGTGCGGGGCCCGGGTGTGGCGCCGACGGCCAAGACCCGGACGCTGCGGATGGCGTCGGTGCGCACCGCTTCGCCATGCTGGGGGTGACCCCCACCTGCATCGGCCACCTCGTCGCCGAGACCCGCCGGGTACTGGAGGACCACGGCCACCAGCCCGGATACGCCCCCAACCGGTTCACCACGGCACACACGCTGATGGCCTTCCTCGACACCGACAAGACCCCGCCGCGCACCCGGATCACGGAGAGCCTGTCCCGTCCGCGGCTTACCGGCATGTCCCGCACGGAGCTGGATGCGCTCGCTCGCCGCCTCGCCCCACGCCAGGTTGCCCAGGTCGTACGTGCCTCCTACCAGCGCCGGGGCGCCGATCGCCAGCCGGGCAGCCGGGCAGCCGCGGTGGCGTCTTCCCGCAGAAGCTCGGCGACAGAGAACGCGTCGCCGTCGCCATCATCTACCTGGTCAAACAGCCCGCAAGAGCGGCTGACCAAGGAGATCCGCCGCCGCACCGACGTGGTCGGGATCTTCCCCGACCGCTCCGCCGTGAACCGCCTGGTCGGCGCGGTCCTGGCCGAGCAGAATGACGAGTGGACCGAGGCTCGCCGCTACATGGGACGCGACCTGCTGGCCAAGGCTCGCCTCCACCCGATCGAGTCAGAAACCGACCAGACCGTCCTGCCCACCGAACTCACCGCATAGCCTCAGATCGATATCACCGAGTGGCCGTCGATACACCACTCCAGTGGACGTGACCCTCGCTCACTGGCCTGGCAGGTACTTCCGGTTCGGGGATCCGCAAGGGATGATCACGAGGTTCCGCGCATCCGCCCGGTCCGGCTCGCGCTCATCGGGGGAACCCATGTACCGCCGCACCCGCCGCACCACCACGGCTCTGGCCACCGTCGCACTCCTGACAGCCGTGGCACCGGCCTGCTCCGACTCGGCCGAGACGCCAAAGACTTCCTCGTCGAAGAAGACGACCGCCATCGCTCCGGCCACATCCCCTGCACAGAGGGTGCCCCGCCCCGACCCTGAGCAGCTCGACAGCAAGGCCCGCCGCCTGCTCGGCAGCAGCGGCCCTCCGAGCACGGACGACGACGGCTTCATAGCGTCCGGGACGCTCGCGATCCCCGGACTGAACCTGGACGAGACCATCGAGTCCGGCACCGCGCTGCGTGTGGAGGTCGCCTGCGCAGGAGAGGGCACGGTCACGTTCACGGCCGTATCCGGCACCGCCAGGGCCGTCAGGCGCGTCGACTGCGCGCAGCCGGCGACGAAGGAGTTCCGCCTCACCACGGCAGCCCCGCGCCTCGCCGTCCTGGCGGACTCCGCCACACCCGAAACGGTCGGCACCGCCTACGTGGTGCGCCGCGCCGACTGAGGTTGGGTCCCGCAACCCGGCCCGCCCGTCGGCGCGGGCATGGCAAAGTGCCCGTTGTCCCGGGGAAACGACGTGTATGGCGCCCCTGGATCCCCTGGATCAGCCGTATGCGTAGAAGCCAGTCCGGTAGCGGAACTGCGGGACTCCGGGACTGCCACAGGACGAGACACCCGCTTCCGGCTCTGTGGCGCAGCAGACCAGCGGCAGTCCCATCAGCGCAATCAACGGGACCGCCCTTTGGACAGCATCGTGCCTCGTGCCGTTCGATTGGCCGCCCGTTCCTCGGGGCTGTTCCTTCAGGGGCGGAAGGTGCGGCGGTAGGTGTCGGGCGGTACGCCGACGGTGCGCTGGAAGTGGCGGCGCAGGGTGGTCGCGGTGCCCATTCCGGCGGCCTCGGCGACGGTGTCGATGGTGGCGTCGGTGGTCTCCAGCAACTCCTGGGCGCGGCGGATGCGTTGGGTGTGGAGCCACTGCAGGGGCGTGGTGCCGGTGAGGACCTTGAAGTGGCGGGCCAGGTGGCGTGAGCTCAGGCCGGCCTGGCGGGCGAGGTCCTCGACTGTGAGGGGTTGGTCGAGGCGTCGGAGGGCCCAGGGGAAGAGCCGGCCGAGGGGGTGGTTGCCCGGCTCGGGGAGGGGGGTGGCGATGAACTGGGCCTGCCCTCCGTCGCGGTGCGGGGGGATCACGAGGCGGCGGGCGATTTTGTTGGCGTTGGCCGAGCCGTGGTCGAGGCGGACCATGTGCAGGCACAGGTCCATGGCCGCGGCCTTGCCCGCCGAGGTGAGGACGTCGCCGTTGTCGACGTAGAGGACGTCCGGATCGATGGTGGCGGCCGGGTGTCGCCGGGCCAGCTCCGTGGTGTGAGCCCAGTGCGTGGTGGCGCGCCGGCCGTCGAGCAGGCCGGCGGCACCCAGGACGAAGGCGCCCGTGCACAGTGAGGCTACCCGGGCACCGGCCGCGTGGGCCGCGCGCACCGCGTCGACCAGTTCCGCCGGTGGTTCGCGGTCGGTGTCGGCCCAGCCGGGCACGAGCACGGTGTCCGCCTGCGGGAGGTGGTCGAGTCCGTGGTCGGGTTCAAGGTGGAAGCGGTTGATGCGCACCGGGGCGGCCCCGCAGAGGGCGAAGTCGTACCAGGGGTCCACGAGGTGAGTCAGGTCGGCTCCGAAAATTTCGAGGGCAACGGAGAGTTCGTAGTGGAGCATGCCGTCGGTGACGGCCAGCGCGACGCGATGCATGTCCGAAAGTGTATGCGGCATGTCGTTTCCGACGATCGTGTGAGGTCCCGACGGAGGGACAGGATGTGGGTGTCAGGCCGCCGGCGGATCGATGTCGCAGCGGACGATCGAGCACACGGGAGCAGTCTCATGGAGTCAGGCCGACTGGTGGCGGTGTTCGGCGCGTACGGTCACACCGGACGGTTCGTGGTCGCGGAGCTGGCCGCGCGCGGGTTCGTCCCGGTGCTGTCCGGACGCAACGCGCAGGCGCTGGGTGAATTGGCCGACGAACACCGGCTGGAGGCCCGGGTGGCGTCGGTCGGCGACCCTGCCTCGCTGGACCGGGCTCTGGCCGGTGCGGTGGCGGTCATCAACTGTGCCGGCCCGTTCGCCTCGACCACCGGCCCGGTGATCGAAGCCGCGCTCCGGGCCAGGATTCCGTACCTGGACGTGGCCGCCGAGCTCGAGGCCAACCTTGACACCTTTGCGCACTACCGCGAGCGGGCCCGGGACGCGGGAGCGGTGGTCGTCCCGGCAATGGCTTTCTTCGGCGGCCTCGGCGACCTGCTGGCCACCGCGGCGATGGGCGATTGGACCTCGGCCGACGAGGCTCACATCGCCTACGCGCTCAGCAACTGGCACCCCACTGCGGGCACCCGGCTGTCGGGCGCGGTCTCGCGCGAGCGGCGCGGCAACTTCCGCCTGCGCTACCGCGGTGGGCGGTGGGAGCACCGCACCGATGCCGCGCCCACTGTGGAGTGGGCCTTCCCGGAGCCGGTGGGACGTCGGTCCGTGATCGCGGAGTTCACCATGGCGGACGTCGTGACCGTCCCCCAGCACCTGACCATTCCCGACGTGACCACCTACATGAGTGCCGAGGCGGCCCGCGACGTCGCCGCCCCTGACACACCGACCCCGGCCGCCGCCGACGCGAGCGGACGCTCCAACCAGACCTTCCTCGTGGACGTCGTCGTCCGCTCAGGTGGCGCCGAACGCCGGGCCACGGCCACCGGTCAGGACATCTACGCCATCACCGCGCCCCTCGTCGTCGAAGCCCTCGACCGCGTCCTCACCGGCCGCGCCAAGGCCGTCGGCGTCACCTCTGCCGGCGAGATCTTCGACGCCCCTGACTTTCTGCGCGCGCTCGCCCCTCGTATCGCGTTCGACTTGCACCCCCAAGAGCAGGTCGCCTGACCCGAGTTGACGGACCAGCCGTCGGGCGCGCGCCCATAGCGAACCGTGACGACAAGCGCATCGACGAGCTCGTTCGACCCTGTCACCGTCACGGGCACGGCGCTCCCGGACGACCTATCGCCCGGCTGTGGCCCCGGACGACATGGACCCGAAAAGGCACGTTCGCGCGCGCTGCAAAAAAGGCGTTCCTGCCGGTTGTCTTGTCGAACGTCGACCCCGTCGACATGCTATGAGCATGACATTTTCGAGACGCCTGTTCAGCGGCACGGACTGACGTACTCCAGCAACCACCCACTCTGAATTGGCATGGCGGGCACCCACGATTCACACCCTTTCTCAGGAGGTCACGTATGCGCTTGAGTTTCGCAGGGCCGCGGCGCAGCAGGTGGAAGAGAGCGCTCACCCTGGTTCCCGTCGTCGCGATGACGGTGGCGGCCACCGTCACCGCGACGCTGGACGCCGAGGCCGCCGTGCCCCCGACACCGCCGGGCTTCACACTCACCTGGAGCGACGACTTCAACGGCGCGTCCGGCACCGGCATCGACCAGAGTCTGTGGAAGTACGACACCGGGCCGGGCAGCAACTTCGGCACTGGTGAGATCGAGACCATGACCAACAGCACCTCGAACGTCTACTACGACGGCCAGGGTCATCTGGTGCTCCAGGCCCTGCACTCCGGTTCCGACCCGCGGGGCGGATGGACCTCCGGGCGTGTGGAGACCCAGTCGGCGTCCTTCGGCGCCCCGGCCGGCGGAGTCGTACGCATGGAGTCCGTCCTCCAGCAGCCAGGCGTCACCACCGCCAACGGCGCGGGCTACTGGCCGGCGTTCTGGATGCTCGGCGCACCCCTGCGCGCCGGTGTGACCTGGCCGAGGTCCGGCGAGATCGACATCATGGAGGACATCAACGGCCGCAGCTCCGTCTTCAGCACCCTGCACTGCGGTGTGAACCCGGGCGGGCCGTGCAACGAGTCGACCGGCATCGGTTCGGGTGAACGCGCCTGTTCGGGCTGCCAGAGCGGGTTCCACGACTACGCCGTGGAGATCGACCGCTCGGTGTCGCCGGAGCAGATCAGGTTCTTCCTCGACGGGAACAACTTCTTCACCGTCAACGCCAACCAGGTGGACGCCACGACCTGGTCCGACGCGGTCGACCACCCCTTCTTCATCATCTACGACCTGGCGATCGGCGGTGGCTTCCCGGACGCCTTCGGCGGGGGCCCGAACGCGTCCACGGTCTCCGGCGGCAAGCTGGTCATCGACTCGGTGGCCGTCTACAACAAGGCGCCCGGCTCCGGAGGCGGTGGTGGCGGCGGTTCGGTGAGCGGCCAGACGATCACCGGACCCGGCGGCAAGTGCGTGGACGTAGCGGGTGACGACACCGGCGGCGACGGCACCGCGGTGCAGCTGTGGGACTGCCAGTCGGCGGCCAGGGACCAGCACTGGACCTGGAGCGGCCAGACCCTGCAGACCCTCGGCAAGTGCCTGGACATCGCCGGCGGCAACAGCGCAGCCGGTACGAAGCTGCAGCTCGCCACCTGCAACAGCGGCGGCTACCAGTCATGGTTGCGGCAGAGCGACGGCTCGCTGCGGAACCCGACCAGCGGCCGGTGCATCGACTCGCCATCGGGTGCCACCGCGAACGGCACCCGCCTGCAGATCTGGGACTGCAACAACTCCGGCGCCCAGAAGTTCGCCATCGGCACCCCGATCTACGGTCCGGGGGGCAAGTGCGTGGACGTGGCCGGCGATGACACCGGCGGCGACGGCACCGCGGTGCAGCTGTGGGACTGCCAGCAGGGGACCTCGCTCGACCAGAAGTGGACCTGGAACGGCCAGACCCTGCGCACGCTGGGCAAGTGCCTGGACATCGCGGGCGGCAACAGCGCCGCCGGCACGAAACTCCAGCTGGCCACCTGCAACGGCGGCGGGTACCAGAACTGGGTCACCAACGCCGACGGCTCGATGTCCAACCCGACCACCGGCCGGTGCATCGACTCACCGTCGGGTGCCACCGCGAACGGCACCCGCCTGCAGATCTGGGACTGCAACAACTCCAGCGCCCAGAAGTTCGCCCTGGCCTGAACGGAAAGAGGAACCGTCGAGGGGCCCCGCTCGAAGAGTGGGGCCCC
>NZ_JBHJUW010000201.1:0-11793 GCF_042268205.1 Streptomyces sp. NPDC056160 | reverse complement strand
GGCGGCGGGCGGGGGGGTGTTGGGGCGGGGGGTGGGGTGGGCGCCCCGCCCGTTTGTCCCCGCGCGCCCCCGGGGGGCCCCGCCCCGGCGCCCCCCACGACGTGGCGGGTGCAGAGGGGGGTGCCATGGGGGAGATGGGCAGCGCCGGGTAGGGCCGCAGGGTCGACAGGTCGAACTCCTCCAGACTTGCGTACGGGTCCTGGGACGGCTGCTCCGTCTCCAACTCCAGCCCCTCGAAGGGCGGTTCGGCTCCTGTGCGCTTCGGTGGCGGTCTGCGACTGCGGCCGCGCCGGTTGCGCTGCGCCAGGGCCAGGGCGATCGCCTCCTCGTCCTGCTTGCTGCCGCCGGCCGCACGGTGCTGCTCGGCGTGCTCCTGCCACATGTCCGCGGTCCACGGGTCGGTGAGCAGGTGCCGCAGCCGGAAGTCGCACGTCACCCAGGTGCCCGCCGCATGGTCGTAGAGCCACACCCGCTCGGGCCGGTAGGGGTTGAAGCGGCACTCCCACCTGCCCGCGCGGCCGGGGAGTCTCGAGTCGCCGCGCAGGAGGATCTCCCGGTAGTGCCCGGCGTCCTGTGCGACAGGCTGGTAGGTCCGGTAGTTGATCATGAAGCCGCCTTTGCCGGGAGTGACCCACCGCGGGAGCAGGAAGAAGCGGTTCTGGGCGGGGGAGAGCGGCATCGGCCGGTAGCCGGCGCGGGCTACCTGGACGGCGTACATGTCGTTGGGGGACAGCACGACGTGGGGCCGGAACGGGTCGCGCAGTCCCGCATCGGGGGTCTGCTGGTACTCAAGCGCGACCCATTCCTGGGCCATCTGCTGGAGCTCGGCGATCGTGTACAGCGGCATCCGCTCGATGCCGTGGCCGCGCTTCTTGTGGCTGCGGCCCTGCCAGCCGTGCGTGACGTGCTGGCTGAAGCGGTGCGCGAGGGTGATGAAGAAGTGCTCGGCGAGCGGCTTGTCGGACGGGGTCTTCTTGCGTGCCGGGCGCCGCGCGATGCGCAGCCGGTCGCAGACCTCGGTGAAGTGGTCACTCACATAGGGGCTGCCCTGGTCGTAGACGATCAGTTCGGGACGGATGACCGGGCGGGCGGCGGTGGCCTTCGTGAACCGTTCGTCCGCCGCCCGCAGCGCCCCGAACGGCAGCGCGGAGGTGGCGGCCGCGCTGAGCGGGTCCCAGCCGGGCATCACGGGCCAGGGCGCGAAGGCCTGGGCGAGCATCAGGGTCAGGTCGATCCCTCGGGTCGCCCTGCCCGGCTGTCCCTGTCCGGCGTCCCTAACCTGGCTGGGGGTGATCATCAGCGCGCACACGCTGTGGCTGGCCACGTCGATCAGCACGGTCATTTCCGTGGAGATGGGCCGGCCGTCGTCGCCGCAAGCGGAGATCCGCAGGGGCGTGGTGTCGGCCTGGGTGACTTGCCCCGGCCGCAGGACGATCTCACGGCCGCCGTGGGGGAGGGGCGGGGCGGAGGCCAGGGCGGCACGGGCCCGAGTCGGCTGGGCCAGGGCGTCGGCCAGGCCGGACTCCTTCATCCGCAGGTAGAAGGTGGAGCGGGAGGGCAGCAGGGCCGCCGCGGCAGCCGGGTCGTCGAATTCGTCGCTGTACCGCGCGCGCAGCAGGTCCTCCACCTCCTCACGGATCAGGTCGATGGTCACGTTCGAGGCGCGTGCGCGCCGGGTCACCACCTCCTGCATGGCGGCCAGGCACCGCGGATCGGTGAAGCCGCCCGGCCGCTTGTCCCGCGGCCGGGACAGCAGGACGGCGGGGTTCTCCCCGGACGCTTTCCACGTGCGCCGCTTGTCGGCGAGGGTGTGGGCGGAGCAGCGGATGCCGTCGGCAGCCAGGCGCGCCGACATCGCGGCGCACCGCTGGGCCAGCGTCGTACCGGGTCCGAATCCCTGTTCATGTTCGCTTCGGCCCGGTGCCAGGCCGGTGTCGATCTCGACCATGCGCGCCTGCCACAGCGCGGCCTCCTCCTCCCGGCCCTCCTGCCGACCCCACCAGTCAAGAGCCACGTCCTGCGCAGCTGGTGCCGCATCGGAGCTGAGGACGGCGAAGTCTTCCGCTCCCACCAACCACCGGTACGACACCGCTTGGGGCGCCTGGCCGCCGTCGTGCGGCACCAGGGTGACCTGCGGCCCCTGCCACGCCACCACCTCCCATTCGCGCTTCTGCCAGCGCACCCGCGCCCCGATCGACAGCGACCCCGAAGACCGGCCTCCGCGAGTTCTGGCCATGCGCCCCGTGTCCCCCGTTCTCGTCCTTCAGGCCGTCCAGGCCACGGCGTCGGGCAGTAGCGGCTGGCAGTCGTCGAACAGCAGCTGCCGCTGCCAGAGCATCCGGTAGGCGAGGTCCAGCCCCGTCAACTCGTCCAGGCCGCTCGCCGCCACTCCCGCCCGCAGGCCCGTCGGCTCCCTGAACGCATCCAGCAACGCCTGCCCCCGGCCGTCCTCGTCGCCCGTACCGAACCGGTAGCCGGCCAGCCACGCCAGATTGCGTCCGCGCAGCCCCGACGGCTCACGCACTTGCCGCACCCGCCACCCGGCCGCCCGTGCCACAGCCTCAAGGATCTGAAGCCTCGCCACGGGCAGGCTCTCCTCGCTGAGCGGCTTCAGCACCAGCACCTCACGCACACCGTCCAACGTGCGCGCCACGAAATCCGGGCGCCACCGGCGAAGGCGTCCGTTCGCCCGCCACCGCAGTTCCACTGGGCTGGCGCTGAACGCCGCCCAGGCCGGCTCGAAGTCCAGCTCCAATGCGAGGCGCCACTGCCGCAGACTCCCGCACACCACCGTCTGCTCTCTGCTCGCCACCGGCCAGTAGGTGATGATGCCCTTGCGGCCCCGGTAGGGAACCGGCTCGGTGACCGGCCCGAACTCCTCCAGTGCCAGCCCTCGCAGCCGGTCCGCATCGCAGGCGCGCACCGGCCCGTACGGCTCGCGGTACTGGGCCACGACTTCCCGCTCCATGCTCGGCCCCGCCTTGCCCACCAGCAGGCCGCCGGGCCCCTCCACCGCGCTCATGCCGCCCGCCTCCTGCCAAAGGCGTTGCGCTGCTCCATACACCAGGCCGACGGGACGCCCGTCGCCCGCTCCCGCAACACCGTCACCCGCGGACGGCGCCGTTGCGCCGCCGGATTCACATCTCGCATGCCGGCTGTCCCAGCTGCCAGGGCAGACACGAGGCCGCCCCCAGGACCCCGGTGGGCTGTGCCGCCCGTTCATGCCCGGCCGACAGCCGCAACGCCTGCACCTGCCGCGACTCTCCGGCACCCGGCGTCCCGACACGAACCCGCCGCGCCTTTGGTGCCGTCTCTGCGGTCGACCTGCTGGTGGTGTCCGATGCCTCGCCGACGGCGGTGCTGTGCCGCTGCAGCCAGTCCATCAGCGCCAGCCGGCCGACCGAGAAGTCGACGCCCCACCGGTCCATCTCGTCCCGCAGCTCCTCCATCCACTGTGTGCCGGCTTGTGCGTCTCGCCTGCCCGCGTGTTCGAACGCGGCCAGGTGGTCGGCCACAGCCGCCGCCTCCGGCATCAGCACGAGCGGTGCCACAGGCATCGCCTGCGTCTGAAGGTCCGCGTCCCGTGCTCGCCTCGCCCACGGTGCGGTGCCCGGGAGGTGAGTCCACCAGTGCACCGTGATCTGGAAGGCGTCGGCGAATAACTGCTCACCAGCTGCCCCGTATTGTTGGTGGAGGGCTTCCCGTTCCCGATGCGCCTTGGCCGTCTCGGGCAGCAGCTTCAGCGACAGCCCCCGCTCGCCCCCGGTGCCGTCACTGTCGGTCCACCGCCAGTGCTCCAGACACACCCGCCACTTGTCCGCGTTGATCATCCACACCGTCTCCCGCACCCCGCGGTCGGCGGCACACGTTGCGCACAGCGGCACCAGGTGTCCCTCGTGCACCAGCCACGGCCACTTCCACACCGCACTCTCGGCATCGGGCTTGAGCAGATGCGCTGCCGCCGTGCTCGGCAGCATCTCCTGCAGCGCCTGCGTGGTGCTCCCGGCCAGCACTGCCAGATACGCAAGGCCTTGCTCGTTGACGTACATCTCGGTGGTGCGGGGGTAGGCCCGCACCCGCAGCGGATCCGTTGAGGCCTGCCCGAAGCCCACGCGCTCCAGCAGCTCCTCCAGCTGAAATCCCTGGCCGTGCGCCAGCCGCTTGACGAAGCTGCCCGTCGACTCACCCCGTACCGGTACCACCCGGACCGGCAGAGGCTGCCGCGGGCCGAACGGCCAATCCGGCGCTTCCGGTACGTCCATCTTCGCCCACCCCCTCCCCGGTGCTGCGTCCGACTGCCGCGGCCCGGCATTTGTTCATGCTGCTCCGCGCCGTGCCGCAAGAACCTCGCCGCCCGCCGGATGTGCCGGAAAGGATGAACCGGTGCGTGAAGGAGGACCGGGCGCTGCCTCCCGTGCGGACCATGAGATCCCAGGCGCATGAGACAAAGGGGGATGCCGGTGCCCGGGACCGTCACCGTAGAACAGCTCGCCACCCCGCTGCGCGGACACCAGGCTGCCGCCGTCGACCACAGCGTCTCCGCCTTCCTCGACCACCACGCCCGCGTCAGCATCGTGATGGCCACCGGCACTGGCAAGACCCTCGTCGCCCTCCACATCGCCCATCGCACCGCCCCGCACGGCAACGTGCTCCTCTTCGCCCCCAACATCCAGCTGCTCTACCAGAGCGCGCAGGTCTGGCAGCGCGAAGGCCGCCGCGGCCTGTACCTGACCATCTGCCACGAGGACGCCGGCAACACGTTGCCCGGCGGTGTCCTGCGCATCGGCTCGGCCGAAGAGCTCGCCCAACACGCCGCACAGGCAGCGGCCTTCGGACCGCTGAACGTCTTCTGCACCTATCAGTCACAGGAGAAGGTCGAACAGGCCCACCGCGATCACCATCTCGCCCGCTGGGACCTGATCATCTGCGACGAGGCCCACCGCACCGCCGGTGACGGCAACAAGGCCTGGGCCCGCGTCCTGGACGACACCCTCTTCCCCGCCCGCCAGCGCCTGAACATGACCGCCACCCCACGCGTCCTCGCCCCCGATACCGACGGGGACACCCTGGGCACGAACCTGATCGCGTCCATGGACGACCCGCGCCTGTACGGGCCGGTCGTCTACCGTCTCTCCCTGGCCGAATCGATCGCCGAAGGCCTCCTGGCCGACTACGAGATCGTCGCCGTCGAAGTCACCGAGGACGACCTCAGACGGGCACTGCGCCATCCCGGGCGCATTGACGCCACCAGCGAAGGACTGCGCCTGGCAGCCGCGCAGATCGCCCTCCTGCAAGCCCAGCACCTCTACGACCTCCGGCGCACCCTCACCTTCCACACCTACATCGCCGACGCCTCCGTCTTCGCTAAAACCCTCGCTGTCACCGCCCAGTTCGTGCTGCCGCACATGCGCTGCCGTCTTTCCAGCAACGTCGTCCACAGCAACCTCAGTGCCGTTGCCCGCCGCCGAGCGGTCCAGGAATTCATCGACACCCCCGCCCACGCCCCCGACGGAGAGGAACTTGCGCGCAGAGCGGTGCTCAGCAACTGCAACTGCTTCACCGAGGGCGTCGACATCCCCTCCCTGGACTCCATCCTGTTCGCCGACCCCAAGAGCAGCCCCGTCCAGATCCTCCAGGCCATCGGCCGGGCCCTGCGCCAGATACCCGGACAGGGAAAGATCGCCCGCATCATCGTCCCCGTCTACCTCCGCCCGGGCCAGCAACTCGAACAAGGAGTCAAAGGCACCAGCTTCCACCTGCTGCACCAGATCCTCATCAGTCTCAGCGCCTGGGACGAACTCGTCTTCACCCGCGTCACCCTCCACAGCCAACAGCGCACCCTGCGCCCCTACACCCCCGCCCAGCCGCTGCGCGCCGACGAACTCATCGACCTACTCCACCCCAAGCACACCCCCGCCCCCAACCAGATCTGGGACGCCGCCCACGCACACGCCCAGGCCTTCAACGCCACCCACGGCCACCTGAACGTCCCCAGCCGACACCAGACCCCGGACGGCTTCTACCTGGGCTGGTGGGTGGGCAGACAGCGTTCCCTGAAACAGCACGGCATGCTCCTGTCGCAGCGCGCCCACGCTCTCGAACTGCTCGGCATCCAGTGGGAACACCCGCCCACCAGCATCGAGTTCACCCTCGACATCGCACGCGACTACATGAGCCGACACGGGCACCTCGTCCCCGCCTACGCCGAGACCCACCACGGCATCCGCCTGGGCATGTGGCTCTCCCGCCGCCGTACCGAAGCAGACCACCACGACCTGCCCTACTGCTACCACCGCGCCCTGACCGAGATCTATCCCTGGTGGAACAGCCCCTGGGACAGAACCGGGCAGTGGCGCCGCACCTACGCCGCCGTCCTGCGCGCCGCCCGCCAGAACAAGGTGCCCTTCCCCGACCTCGGCCCCGAACAGACCCGCAACCCCTACAGCAGGTGGCTGGCCGACCAGATCACCGTCCTGCCCCGCCTGACCGCCACCCAGCGCGAACTCCTCGACCAGATCCCCCTGCGCCACCCCCTCGCCCACCTGCTGCGCCGACCCCGCGGATCCTCCGCCTGGGCCTTCCACAAAGGACTGCGCGAGGCCTACCTGTTCTGGCGCACCCACCAGCACCTCGCCGTCCCCGCCACCTACCGCGGCGACGACCAAGGCGACCCGCTCCTGCTGCGCCGCTGGCTGTCCGAACGACGCCGAGGCGTCGCCCGCCTCACCACCCAGCAGATCAACGCGCTTCAGGCCCTGGACATGCGCTGGTGTTGACGATCAGGACAACTTCCACCGTCCTTAGGCCAGCAGCCGGGTGATCGTCTTAGCATGATTTCGTGGTAGTTGGTGAGGATGCCCAGCTCAAGGGATTTTCCGGGGCGCGCAGGGCCAAGCAGTGGCTGGAGAGCACGATGCGGGTCCGCGGCGCGTACGCGAATACGGACTCACCGTCCTGCGGGCGCCGGCTGACCGTGTCGTGGCCGCACGGAGGCCGCACGTTCTCCTTCGACCTGGGCGGCTCGATGCGCGGCGAGCCCTACCACCACGACTCCTTCTGCGCGGAGATCAAGAACTACAGCCAACCAGGCGACCAGGGCGTCCAGTTCGATGCCTTCCTCGCCAAGTGCTATGTCGCAGCCCAGCTCGGACACCACCTCAGCGATCACTTCATGTGGATCACCTGGGCCCCGTTCCGCGTCAACTCCTGGTCCACGCTCAACTCTCCCGACCAGGTCGAGGCAGCGGTTCTGCAGCACAGCCAGCAGATCTTCAACACCACCGACACCGACCAAGCCCGCCAGCAAATAGACCGCGCTCTGGCTGCCTCCGTTGCCAAGCGGCTCTGGCTCATCGTGCTCTCGGACAAACAGGAGACCCTCGTGCCGCTCAAAGACTGGCAAGCCATCGTGGCTGCCGAGCTGACCCGCAGGGAAGACAGCTCGTGGTGAACCTCGTCGAGCAGTCGATCTCCCAGGCCATGGACGAGGCCGACGACCGCACCATGATCAACCGGATCAAAGACACCGTCGCCCGCCATCTCAGGCGCCTGGACCCTCATGCCACGGTCACCACGACCGAGTTCTTCAACCACACGCACGTGCCCGACATGGTCCTGCAATGGCCCGACCAGCCCCGCACCCCACGACGGTTCATCTACCTGCGCACCACATCCAACCAACTCGAGCTCGAAGACGACCTGCAACGCCTGTCCGCCCAGGACAGCCCCGTCCTGCTGACCCTGGGGCAGCTTCCCGAAGACCGCCGGCCCATCGGCACCCCGCTACGCCCAGGCCACGATCCCAAACTCCTGCTCGACACCCCAGCGCTGGGCACACTCCAACCCCAGACCGAAGCCCCCGGGCTCCCGCACCTGATATCGCGTTCCGTCCTCGAAGGAGGACGCGGCACCCTCGACGGCCCAGCAACCGAACGGTTCCTGAACACCGTCACCCAAGGAGCCGAAGCAGCCCGCTTAGGAGAACCAGAACCAACCCGCGAAGCCGTCAACGCCCTGACCGACCGCATGACGGCAGACGTCTCCGACCGGATGGCCGCCTTCCTCGCTGCTCTCTGGCAAGGCAGCGGAGCCACCCTCGCCACCTTCCCCGGACCCCAACGCGTCCTGGGACAACTCGACGAGACGGCCCTGACCTACCTGCTGGAAACCGAAGACATCCCGGACCCGCAATTCTGGAACCGCGTCGTCCGGATGATCAGCCTCCCCACCCTGCTGCGCACCGCAGCCGGCGACTCCAACAACCTTCAGCATCTGATGCGCCAGGCCATCCAGCTCTGGACCAGCCACGTCTGCATGATCGTTCCAGGAGAGACCGCCCCTGGAACCGGCCCGTGGCGCTGGACGATCAAAGCCGGCCAGCTCATCCTTCAGGCCCCGCGTTTCCAAGCCCTCGTCGCCCAGTCGAGACGGCAACTGCCCACCGCACAGGAGTACGACCTGCCCCTCCTCGACGAGGTCAGGGCACGAGCCGCCCGATTCAGCATCCCGCTCACCTCGCTGAGCATGGTCGTCACCAACCGGCATGTGGGATACGGCGGTCCGGGCGACGACATCGCTCACGACATCCAACTCGATGGAATCAGCGACGCCCTGGGCCAGGCGGAAGGCGTGATTGAAGCCGATGCCAAAGCCCCCTCCGGGGCCACCCTCCAATGTGCCTTCGGCACGCGTACTGCCAGCGCCCGCGGCGCACGCACACAGGTCCGCCTCGATGCACTGTTCGGCACGACAACCCGCATGCTCATACCGCTCTCCGACGACGAAGCCGACAAGATCACCCAACTGCTCGGCGCCCAGGGCCCCCCGCCGGACCAGCCCTGGACTCAGCCGACCTTCGACGACCTGTAAGCCGGACAGCCACCGCCTGCACAGAGCCCAGATGGGGGAGGATGGCGGATGACCATGGCTACCGTGAGTTGAGGTTGCACGCGATGTCCACCAGCCCCGAGCCTGCCGCTGCGACGCACCTAGCGCCCTCTGCCCGCCGGATGCTGCGCTCCGATCAGCACGCCGCGGTGGACAGCGCCGTGCGGCACCTGAGAAACCCGGGCTCGCGCGGGCACATCGTCTCCGCGTGCGGGACCGGCAAGACCCTGATCGCACTGCGCACCGCCGAGGAACTGGACGCCGCGCATCTCCTCATCGCCGTACCGTCCCTGGATCTGATCGCCCAGTGGGCGGCCGCGGCCCGCGCCGACGGCCGCCACGAGCCGCTGATGGCGGTCTCCTCCGCCGACGCCGGCAAGCACCCGCTGCTCGCCGGCGCGGGAGCGGTGAGCACGAGCTCGGGGGAGTACCTGGCGTACTGGCTCGCTCAGCGCAGGAAACAACGTGAGCGGGCGACCGTGTTCGTCACCCTCGACTCCCTCCCCAGGATCGAGGAGACCCAGCACACCATCTTCCCCGTCCCCGTCTTCGACCTGTTGGTCGTGGACGAGGCGCACCGCACGGCCGGGAGCTGGGGCAAACAGTGGACGACGGTCCACGACCAGGCCCGGATCCTGGCCGACCGCCGCCTCTACCTGACCGCGACCCCGTACGAGTGGGAAGCCCCCCGCCTGACCGAGGCCCCCGACCGGCGCCCGCAGCCCAAGCGCACCGCGGCGACCGCTCCCTCCTGGGAGGCCCCATCCCTGGTCGCCTCGATGGACGATCCCAAGGTGTTCGGCCCGCGCCTGCACACCTACTCCCACGCCGACGCGATCGAAGACGGCGTTCTGGCCGACTACCAGCTCCTCGTCCCCACCATCACCGACACCGACCTCCGCAGCGCCCTCACCGACACCGACCTTCAGACCGGCTTCGGCCCCACAGCCCGGCGGACAACCGCGCTGCACCTGGCCGTCCTCAAGACCATGCGCGAGCACGACCTCAAGCACGTGATCGTCTACTTCCAGCAGATCGCGGACGCCGCAGACTTCGCCCGACAGTTCTCCCACACCCTGCGCACCCTCCCCGCAGACCAACGTCCCGCCTGGGCAGCCGACTTGAGCGTGCAGTCAATCAACGGCACCCACACCCCCGACCAGCGCCAGAAGATCCAGGACCGCTTCATCGCCGCCGACCGCTCCATCCTGACCAACGCGCAGGTTCTGGGCGAGGGCGTCGACCTGCCGGCCGTGGACGCCATCGTGTTCGCGGACCGCACCGCGAGCGTGCGCCGCATCGTCCAGGCCCTCGGCCGCGCCCTACGCAAACCCCCCACCCTCGACCACAAGACAGCGAGCCTGGTCATCCCCGCCTACACCCCACCCGACGCCGACCCCACCGACCTGCTCGGCACCCCCTACGAAGCCCTCTGGCTGGTCACCGCCGCGCTGCGCCACCACGACCAGTCCATCGCCGCCCGCGCCCCACGCAAAAGCACCAAGCGCCGCCTGGCCACCGACACCCACCAACTGCTCGCACGCCGCTTCCGCTTCGACTTCACCCTCGATCCCGGCCACATCGCCCGCGCGATGGACCTTATTGCCTGGCCCGCAGCAGGCGCCGTCCTCTCCGCGCCCCGCCGCGCCGGCCTCGCGGCCGCCGTCCGCTACCACGCCGAGCACAGCCACCTGCGCGTCCCGACCGACTACGAAGACGCCTACGGCTACCACCTCGGCTCCTTCATCGACGGGCAGCGCACCGCCTACCACCAAGGCGCGCTCACCGCCGAATGGATCGACGAACTCGAGGACCTGGGCATGATCTGGGACGCCCACGAAGCCGCCTGGCAGGGCCACATGACCACCGTCGAGGCCTTCCACACCACCTACGGTCACCTCGCCATCCCCGCAACCGAACCCGGTGGCCAATTCCTCGTCGACCAGCGCGCCCTGGCCCGCAAAGGCCACCTCAACCCCACGCGCGAAGCTCAACTCGCCACCCTCGACGCCAACTGGACGCTCCCTCACGGCCCGGACTGGCACCGCAAATACCACCTGCTACGCCGCCACATCGAAGCCGGCCACGACCCCGCCACGCTGCACCGGGACCTGGTAATCGACGGCGTGAAGACCGGCGGCTGGCTGCACCGTCAGTTCACTACCTGGGCCCGGCTCGAGGACAGCCAGCGCGCCCTCCTCACCAGCCTCGGCCTGACCCCCGATCAAGTCCCGCTCCCAGCACGGCAAACAAACGCCACGCCCGGCACACGGACCCGCCGCTCCTTCCATCAGACCGCCGAGCTCCTACGTCTGTTCGTGGAGCGCTGGGGCCGCCCGCCCAGCGCTCGGGAGTGGATGGAAGTCGACGGTGAGCGCATCATGATCGGCCCTTGGCTCTGCAAGGTGCGCACCAAGCAGAATTCGCGCCAACTAACCGAAAAACAAAGCCAGTTGATGATGGGGATCCTCAAGGGCGATTGGATCACGACAGACCGTGAACTCTCCGCAGAGGAGCCCGGCCAAGTCTCGGAGATCCCATAGTTTTTTGCTTCCATAAGGCGCCACAGCTACCCCCAAGCCACTAGGGTAGAAGCATCACCTGACCGAAGGTCGGGACTGTGAGCACGGCAGGGGGCAGCCACCCCTTCACCGGCCGATGGCGTGAGTACCCCGGGAACAGAATCCGGCGTACAGTCCGACTCTCCGACCCTAACCAGCCGCTCCAGCTGCTGAGTTGAGGAATTCGCGGAGCGGATTCCGTCAGGCCGGATCGCGGAGCGATCCGAGCCTCGGCCAACGGAGTTGGCCGCACCGGCCACGGAGTGGCCGGCTGGCCGCGCGGAGCGCGGCGCTCTTCCGCCGCGTAGCGGCGGCGCGTCGTGTCTGCGGAGCAGACCGCGCGCGG
>NZ_JBHJUW010000200.1:0-11957 GCF_042268205.1 Streptomyces sp. NPDC056160 | reverse complement strand
GGGTGTGGTGCTGGCCATGCCGGGGTGTACTCCTGTCTCGCCCTTCCAGCCTAACCCGGCAAAGCGGGCGTCTCAGCCAAGGCTGTCAGAGAGGGTGACGCTCCGCGAGTCGATCTACGCGCTGGTCACCACGCGCCGTACCGGCGCGCCGCTGCCCGCCGACGCGATGGCCGCGGTGAACCGGCAGGCGGCCGGGACACCCGTGTCGGTACGGCTGGGATCGCGCGGGACGAGCCGCACGGGCACCGCCTCGCAGGCCCTTGCCGAACTGGCCCGCGAGGCGGTGGGCCTGCTCGCGGGAGCGGAGTCGGTCCTGCTGCGCGAGTGCGCGCGCCCCGAGTGCACGCAGGTCTACCTCGACCGTTCGCGGGGCCACCGCAGGGAGTGGTGTGCGATGAGGACCTGCGGCAACCGGGTCAAGTCGGCCGCTCACAGGGCGCGGAGGCGACAATGAACACATGCCTCACCTGCGGCGGCCGAGGCAGCGAACACAGGCCTCGCCCGCGGCGGGCGCGGCGACCCGCACCGCGCGAACCTCAGTCCAGCACGCTCAGCGCACCCGACACCGCGTTCTCCAGGAAGGCTTGGTCGGCGCGTGCGTTCCCCATCACGTGCAGGCCCTGGACGAAGGTCATGAGGAACCGGGCGAGTTCCGCCGGGCTGCGCCCGGTGCCCAGCTCGCCTCGTTCCGCGGCCCGCTCCAGCGCGCCGGTCAGCACGGCCTCCGCCGCGGCCATGGTGGCTCGCACCTGCGCGACCGTGGCGTCGTGCGCGGCGCGTTCCGTCGCGGCGTTGACCAGCAGACAGCCGCGTTCGGGGTCGGCTACGTCGTCCGTAACCAGCGCCAGCAGTAAGGTGCGCAGTGCCGTGCGGATGTCGGTCTCGCCCTCCGTCCGCCGGGTGAGCTCGGCGACCAGTGCGGCGCAGTAGCGTTCCAGGGCCTGGGCGTAGAGCCCGTCCTTGGAGCCGAACGCCGCGTACAGGCTGCCGCTGCCGATGCCGAGCCGGGCCGTGAGCAGGGGCATGGGTGTGGCGTGGTACCCCTTTCTGCGGAAGAGGTCCGTGGCCCGCTCCACTGCCAGGCCGGTGTCGAACGCGCGAGGGCGTGCCATGGCTGAGTCCTTCCTTCGCCGGTGCTGCGCTGACCGATGGGATCCAGTGGTGTCCGGCCGGATCCGGACGAGCGCGGGAAGGCCTGAGCCCTGTCGGCGCACCAGGGAAACCCCTGGGAGCCGGCGACGGAACACGGTGCCGACTCTGGCAGGCCGGCGGCAGGGAGGCATGAGTCGATCGACTGTCCTCCTGGAGAATCACGTGACGTCAAGACACCTATCCGACGCATATGCGCGGGTGTGTCCGACAGGTTGGTGCCGACGGAACTCGACGTTCCCGTTCTCGCGGTGCACCATGTGCCGCCGGGGCAGGTGGAACGGAACCAGCTGAATTTCGGGCCAGCGGAAACAGGGGCATGCTGCGCAGGTGTTATCCAGCTAGCCTCGACAACAGTGACGACATCAGCCCGAGGACAAACATGCAGCTGCACCTGAAACGCCCCCTGGAGCCCGCAAGCGCGCCCCGGCACGCAGCTGCCATCGTCGCGACCGCAGCCGACATCAGCGGCGCGGAGCTGGACTACACCCCGGAGAGTCTCGACGTGGTGGAGGGGATCGTCGACGGCTTTCGCGCGGAAGGTGCCACGGGCGAGGAGATGGCCGAGTCGCTCGTCGCCTTCGGCTGCTACATCGGCGAGATGCTGACCCGCCGGGCCGGTGGGGTGTGGCGGTACGGGCCGGGGCCCTCCGCGACCGCCTCCCCCCTCGTGGTGGAACTGCCCGGCGCGCGCCAGTGCCGTCCCATCGACTGGGTTTTCCACCGCCTCGAATGCGGGGACCACGTCAGCATCCGCGGTCTCTACGCCGATGCCGACCCCGGGGCCGGCCGCCTGGGCGATGCCACTCGGTGTTAGCATCTGGCCTGCCCTGTTGGCGTTGGACGGGAAGCTGATCGCGGTCGCCCCTCGGCCCCCCGGGCCAGGAGCGCCGTTGGCCTGCCGAGCGCGTGTGCGTCGGGCAGGGACGCACCGCGGCCTGCTGGAGGGACGGCGGAGAAGGGCACGGGATGAACGCGAGGCTCGGTTCGGACGACACCCGTCTGATCGGTCGTGCACACGCACAGGAACAGGTGGCCGCGCTGCTGGCCGCGCTGCCCGCCGGCGGACGTGTGCTCCACCTGAGCGGAGCCCCCGGCACGGGCCGCTCCGCCGTCCTGCGGTACGCCGCCCGCACCGCGGCGGACCAGGGCGTACGGGTACTTACGACGTCCTGGGCACCGGCCGAGCAGGACGTACCGCACGCCGCGCTGCACAGCCTCCTGCACCCGCACTCAGCCCCGCCCCGCACCCTGCCGGAAGCCGACCGCGACACGCTGGAGGCGGCGTTCGGCGGTGACCGGGCCCCGGCACCAGACCGGCTGGCGGCAGCCGTGCTCGGCCTCATCGCCCAGGCACCGGGACCGGCCCTGGTCTGCGTGGACGACCTCGACCGCATCGACGCCGAGAGCCGCGTGGCCGTACGGGAGATGGCCCGGCTCTGCGCCGGCACCCGGGTCGGCGTGATCGTCGCCGAGCGGACAGCACCCGACGTCCCGCTCGCCCCGGACGCGCTTGCAGTCACCCTGGGCCCGCTGTCCGGCCCCGAGGCCCGCGCGCTCGTCGAAGACGCCGGACGGGCCACCGGGTACACCGAGACGGAACTCGTCGTCGCCGTGGCCGGGGGCAATCCGCTCGCCCTCACCGAACTGTCCCTGGGCGACGGCGCACCCGGCGACACCGCCGCACTCGGCCTGCTCCCCGCGACACCGCGCATGGCCCAGGCGTACGCGCAGGACCTGGCCGAACTGCCGGAGCCCGCGCGCCGCGCACTGCTCAGCGCGGCACTGAGCACCTCGTCCCTCACCTGGGACGTGCTGGGCGCCACCCGGCACGTCCTGGGCAGCGGCGACGCGGCACGCGACGGACTGACCGAGGCCGTCCGGCGCGGCCTGCTCGCCGAGGAAGGCCGGCACCTGAGGTTCCCCCGGCCGCTCGTCCGCCCGGCCGTCCTGCACCTGGAGTCGGCCGCCCGGCGCATGGCCGCCCACACGGCCCTCGGACGGAGCGTCACGAGCCCGCCGCACGCGGCCTGGCACGCCGCCCAGTGCGCGGTGGGCACCGACGAGGACCTCGCCGCCCGCCTGGAGGAACTGGCCGGACTCGCCAGTTCGGGCACCGCCGTCCTGACCGCCCTGGCCGCGCTGGAGAACGCGGCCCGCCTCTCCCCGGACCCCGCGCGCCGGGCGGCCCGGCTGCTGCGCGCCACCGAACTCGCCTGCGACCACGGCCTGCGCGATCAGGCCCTGCGGCTCGCCCGCGGCATCGACCCGGCCGGACTCGGCACCTACGGCCGCGCGCTGCTGCTGTGGGTGCACGAACTCCTGCCGGGCAACTTCGTGGCCGGGCAGGAGAGCATCGCCGGACTGTGCGAGGCGGCCCGCGCGGTCGCCGCGGCGGACCCGGAGCTGTGCCGGAAACTGCTGCACGCGGCGGCCCGCCGGTGCTGGTGGCACCAGGCCGGACCCGACGAACGGCGCCTGCTCGCCGACACCGTCGAGGACCTCAGGCCCCGCCCGTGGGACGCGCGCGACATCGCCGTCATGGCACTGGTCGAACCGCAGGCGGTGCCCGACGAGGACACCCGCCGCGTGCTGCGCCGGCCCGGTGGCGCGGACGTCGGACTGCTCGGCCAGCTCGCCCACCTCGTCGGCGACCTCGGCCGCGCGACCCTGCTGTTCCGGGAGGCGGAGCGGACGGCCCGCGCCGAGGGGCGCCACGGGCGGCTGCCGCAGATCCTCGTGCCCAGAGCGCTGGAGGAGATCTGGCTCGGCGCCCAGTGGCACACCGCACGGGACCTGGCCGACGAGGGCCGGACGATCGCGGCCAGGACCGGGCAGACCGACTGGGTGGCCAGGGCCACCGGAGCCCTGGGCGTCGTCGCTGCCCTGCGCGGCGAGCACGAGCGGGCCCTGGAGTGCGCGGCGGAGGTCGAGGAGGCGTCCCTGCGCCTCGGCCAGAGCCGCCAGCTCAGCCTGGCCTCGCTCGCCCGCGCCCTGACGGCGTCCGGCACCGGACGGTACGCCGAGGCGTACGCCCAGCTGCGCTCGATGGTCACCGAACCGTCGGCGCCGTACTCCTACGAGCAGTTCTGGGGCCTGGCCTTCCTCGCCGAGGCGGCACCGCCGGCCGGTGAACAGGACGACGCCAGGGCCGTCGTCGCCCAGGTCGAGGCCGTCATCCGGACCGGCCGGACCCCGCTGCTGCGGCGGATCCTGGCGTACGCGGACGCGCTGCTCGGCCCGGACGAGGAGGCGGCGGAGGACCGCTACCGCGAGGCGCTGCGGCCCGGCATCGAGACCTGGCCGCTGCTGCACGGCATGACCCTCTTCGGCCACGGCGCCTGGCTGCGGCGCAGACGCCGCGTCATCGAGTCGCGCGAACCGCTCGCCGAGGCCGAGTCCCTGTTCCGCGCGCTCGGCGCGGAGCCCCGCGCCGAGCTGGCGGCCACGGAGCTGCGGGCGGCCGGCCGGCCCGCGGCCGAACCCGACACCGGCGACGTCTCCCGGGTGCTGTCGCCGCAGCAGCTCACCATCGCCCGGCTCGCCGCCCGCGGCCTGTCCAACCGGGCCATCGGCGAACAACTGCGGCTGTCCCCCCGCACGGTGGCCTCCCACCTGTACCAGATCTTCCCGAAGCTGGGTGTCACCTCACGCGCCCAGCTCGCCGCGCGGATCGGCACGGGCTGACCGTCCGGTGTGTCGCGCGTGGATCAGCCGGGCAGGCCGTCGCGGAGCACCTCGGCGAGCTGCGCCCGAGCCGTCACACCCAGCCGCGGGAAGATGCGGTAGAGGTAGGCCCCGATGGTGCGGGGCGAGAGGTGGAGGAGCTCGCCGATCTGGCGGTTGGACAGGCCCCGGCCCGCCAGCTCGGCCACCCGCAGTTCCTGGGCGTTGAGAACCTCGCGCACGGCGGTACGCCGCCGCGCGCCGGGCGTGCCGCTCTCCTGGCGTTCGCCGGAGGCTCGCAGCTCGGCGGCGATCCGCGCGGCCCGCGCGTCGGCGCCCGTCATCGTGTAGACGTCCGCCGCTTGGCGCAGGCTGACCCGGGACTCGGCGAACTGGCGCCGCAGCCGCAGCCGCCGCCCGTGCGCCAGCCGCAGCGGGGCCTCCAGGAAGGGGAGGTGGGCCAGGTCCATGGCGAAGGCCCGCTCGTACAGCGACTCCGCGTCCCGGTCGTCGGCGAGGACGGCCCGTGCCGCGGCGAGCCGGGCGGCGACCAGCGGCGCGCACTCCGTGCCCAGTTCGCGGGCGAGCCGGTCCAGCGTGGCCCGCGCCTCCTCGGCCGCGTTCACGGCGGCGGCGGCCTCCGCGTAGGGGATCAGCGCGGGCATCGCCGCCGTGGGCCGGTCGGGCGCGGTGAGCAGCGACGTGAGCGCTGCGAACCCGGCGCCGAAGTCACCGCCCTCGACCAGGGCCCAGCCGCGGCCCACGGCCAGCACGCTGTCGATCGTCGGCAGCGACCGTCGCGCCTCCTGAAGTCCCGGCGGGTCGGCGGGGGGCGCCGTGCCGGTGCGCAGCGCCCGGGTGAGGTCCAGGAGCAGCCGGGCCGCCGCCCGGTGGTGGGGCCGGCCGTACTCCTCGGCGAGCCGCCCGGACTCCAGGAACGCCTGCTCGGCCTGGCCCCAGTCGCCCATGGCCAGATGCGCGAGGCCCTGCCGGAGCACGACCCGGGCCAGCGGCTCGGGCAGGTCGTGGAAGCGGTAGCGGCGCTCCGCCTGCCGGTGCAGGTCCAGCGCGCGCGGCGGGTCGCCGGCGAGCAGCGCCGCCTCGCCCAGCCGTTCGAGATCGCGTACGGAGGTGTCCGTCAGGCCGTGGAAGGCGGCCAGCCGGGAGACGACGGTCGCCGCCCGGCGTACCGGCGCCACCTTGGCCATGGCGTGCAGCAGCCGCGGATCGCCCGCCCGCTCCGGCAGCGCGTCGAGGAACGCCAGCAACTCCCCGGCGCGCGCGGGATCGCGCGCCACCGAGGGCGCCGTGAGCCGCACCAGCTCCAGCGCGCTCTCCTGCTCGGCGGCACCGTCCGGCACGGGCCAGGAACCGGGACCGGCCGGCAGCTGTACGCCGGTCTCGCCCGGCCAGGCCAGGACCTGGGCGCAGAGCGCCCCGAGCGGCCCCAGCGGATGGCGCAGCGCCCGCAGCGCCAGGGTCCGCGCGATGCGCTCGAAACCAAGATCGTGGGCGAGCTGGGCGGCCCGCAGGGTGCACAGCCCGCGCTCCTCGGGCGTGCGGTACAGCTCGGAGGCCCGCCGCAGCAGGCGTACGGCCATCGGCGGTTCGCACTGCTCCAGCGCGCGGCGGTGCGCGGCCTCCAGACGGCGGGCCAGCTCCGGGTCGGGCCCCTCCACCGCCTGCGAAAGGTGCCACAGCATCCGTACCGACTCCGGGGGCAGTACGGCGGCTAGGGCCGCGTGCGCGGCGCGGCAGCGCTGCGGCGCGACGTCGTGGACCACGGCCCCGGCCGTGGCGGGGTGGCCGAACCGCAGCCGCATGCCGTCGAAGACCACGAGACCGTCGCGTTCGGCCGGTTCCGCCGTGGCGAAGTCCAGCTCGGCGCCCGCGATCCGCGACGCGGCCGACAGCAGCAGCGGGAGCTCGCCCGTCGGGTGCAGGGCCGCCACCAGCAGCAGGTCCCGGGTGCCCGAGGGCAGCCGGGAGACGCCCGGCGCCATGGCGGAGGCCAGCCGGTCGGAGGAGGCGGGCACGTAGGGGAAGTCGTCCTCGGAGCGGGTGGGCAGCTCCAGGAGCGCCAGCGGGTTGCCGGCGGCGGTGGCCAGCAGCTCGCGCACGGCCTGTGCGTCGTTGCCCGGCCGCCGCGCTGTCAGCAGCGCGGCGGACTGCACCGGCGAGAGCGGGCCGAGCGGCAGCTCGGGGAGACCGGCCAGTGCCGTCAGCCGCGTACGGTGCGGACGCGAGGACAGCAGGAAGCCCATCGCATGGCCCTCGGCGCGGCGCGCCACGAAGGAGAGCACCTCCCGGCTGGGCCGGTCCAGCGCGTCCCAGTCGTCGACGGCTATCAGCAGCGGCTGCTCGGCGCTGACCGACTCCAGCACCCGGAGCACGGCGTACGGAAGCAGCGAGCGGTCCTCGCGGGGCGCGGCGGCCCCGTCGATCAGCAGCATCTCCAGGGCGCGGAGCCGTCCGGCCGCCGACGACCAGCCCGGAGTGCCGAGGACGGGCCAGACGATCTGGAGCAGACCGGACAGCTCGGAGGGGTGGCCGCCCCGGATGCCGGTGCAGCGCAGCACGCGCATCCCGGCGGACGCCGCCCGCTCGACGCAGGCGTCCAGCAGCGCCGACTTCCCCGACCCCGCGTGCCCGCACAGCACCCGTGCCGCCCCGCGCTCCAGCGACTCGCGCAGGAATCCGTCGAGCTCCCGCAGTTCGCGCTCGCGGCCGACGAGTCCCGGGTCACCGGGCGCCCTGCGGGCCAGGGCCGCCGCGAGCGGCAGCACCGGGCGGCGCTCCTGCGTCCCGGCAGGGGCAGGGGGAATCTCGGTCTGCGCGTTCATGGATGCCCCCCGATCTGCGGCGAACGGTCCCACCGGATTCACGGGAGCGTTCTTTTTCCTGGGTCCATCCCACCCGAAGGTGCACCGGCGGAACCAGGCAGTTCGCATGCAGCTTGCCGCTTCCGGCTTCCTCCTGCCGTGCGCGAGAGACCCGGCTGCCACCGCGTCCGCGCAGCTCAGAGCTGTTCGCCTGGTCCCCTCAGCGGTCCGCGCCGGAGCGCGCGCCCACTGCCTGTGCCTTGGCCCGCATCGCCGCGGCGCGCGGACTGCCGGTCTCCGCCAGCAGCTCGGCGGCCCGCGTCCAGCCGGCCCGCGCGGCCGCGGCGTCCCCCAGCTCCAGCTGTGCCGACGCCAGGTGGTCCAGCACCTCGGCCTGGTTGTAGCCGTCCAGGACCTCTCCGTAGAGCTCCAGCGATCTGCGGTAGTTCACCACCGCGGCGTCCAGATCGCCCAGCCGGTGCAGCGCGTAGCCGATGCTGTCCCAGGTCGCGGCCTCGTTGCGCAGGTTGCCGTTGCCCTGGAGGATCGGCAGCGCCTCCTCGCACATGGCGATGGCCTCCCGGTACTCGCCGAGCAGGGCCAGGTACCAGCCGACCGCGTTGAGTTCGCGCGCCACCTCGTTGCGTTCCGGCAGCGTACGGTAGATCGCCAGCGCACGCCGGGCGTGGAGCAGGGCCTCGGCATGGCGCCCCTGCCGGCCCCGCACCCAGCCGATGCTGCGCTCGGTGGCGGCGCGCTGCGCCGGGGCCAGCCGGTCCAGCTGCCCGAGCATCAGGTGGACCTGCTCGTCGGCCTCGTCGGCCTGCCCCGTCTCGGCCAGCGCACGCGCCAGGCTCGCGCAGTTCACGGAGATGGCCGCCGGGTCGTCCAGCGCGAGTGCCGCCTCCAGCGCGGCACGTTTGGTGGAGACCTCCTCGGCCCAGCGGCCCGTGAAGGAGAAGTAGCCCACCCAGTCCGCGGTGAGGTCCGTGCGGCGCCGCAGCAGCCGGGGATCGTCCAGGGAGGTCAGGGCGGCCATGACCGTCGCCTCCTCCTGGCGGTACCAGTCCAGTGCCTCGGCGCGGTCCTCGATCACGACCCGCACCACTCCCGGTGGCGGCGGGCCGACGGGCTCGGGCTTGGGCCGGGGGTCCAGCACCCGGGCGGCCGTCGCGGCGTTGCGGCGCAGATAGTCCAGCAGCCGGGTCTCGGCGCCGTGGCGGTCGTCCTCCTCTTGGACGCACAGCTCGGCGGCGTAGGCGCGGACCAGGTCGTGCAGGACGTAGCGGCCGTCGGCGTCCCGGGACACCAGGCTGGCCGCGGTCAGCTCACGCAGATGCCGGCGCGCCTCGGCCATCGGGACACCCGCCAGGGAGGCGGCGGCCTCGGCGGAGGCCGCCGGACCGGGGTGCAGGGACAGCAGACGGAAGAAACGCGCCGTACCGGTGGTAAGCGCTCGGTAGGACCAGGAGAAGACGGCACGGACGTCGCCCTTGAGGTCGTCCGCCGACAGGGCGTCCAGCCGGGACGACTCCAGTTCCCGGACGGCGCCCCGCAGCGACAGCTGCGGAGTGGCACTCAACTGCGCGCCGACGACGGCGATGGCCAGCGGCAGGCAGCCGCACAGTTCCACCAGGCGGGCGGCTGCCTCGGGCTCCGTCGCGCACCGCTCCTCGCCCACCCGGGCGGCCAGCCCGGCGACGGCCTCCTCCTGGCTCCACACATCAAGGCCGACCAGCGTGGCGCCCTCCCTGGCCGCCAGACCGGACAGCTGGTTGCGCGAGGTGGTGATCGTCAGACACCCCGCCGAGCCGGGCAGCAGCGGCCTGACCTGCTCCGCGTCCCGCGCGTTGTCCAGCACCACGATCAGCCGCAGGGAGCCGGTGCGCTCGCGGAACACGGCGACCCGCTCCTCGGTGCCCGGCGGGATGTCGCTGCTCGGCACGCCGAGCGCGCTCAGGAACCCGCCGAGCGCCTCACCGGGGTCCAGCGGTGCGGAGTCCTCGAAGCCGCGCAGGTTGACGTAGAGCTGGCCGTCCGGGAAGTGGTCGGCCACCTGGTGCGCCCAGTGCACCGCGAGCGTGGTCTTGCCCACCCCGGCCATGCCCCCGATCGCGGAGACGACGACATGCCCTCCGCCCGCAGCGACCCGCTCGCCGAGGACGCCGACGGCCGACAGGGTCTCCGCGCGGCCCCGGAACAACGCGAGATCGGGCGGCAGTTGCTGGGGAACCTGCCGCCGGGTGTGCCGGGCGGACGAGGTCGCCTGCACCAGACGGCGCCGCTCCGCCTCGCCCAGCTCCAGCGCGTCCATCAGCTCGGCAAGCGTCGCCTGTCGCGGCAGACTCCTGCCCCGCTCCATGTCACTGATGGCCCGGACACTCACCCCGGACGCCTCCGCCAGACTCTCCAGCGTCAGCAGCGAACGCTGCCGCGCCTCACGCAGCAGCCGACCGAACGTGCCCTTGTCCATCCCCACCCCCGGGGACACACCCCGCCGCGCCTGCCCTGTCCGCCGGCCCCGCTCCGCGAGGTCGCGGGGGCCCACGGTTGTGGATCGACCATTAAAGCAAACCCGCCTGACGGGGGCCGTATGACCCGGGGCCGGGCCGCGGATCGGCAGTCAAACGACTGATCCGCGCCCCGCGGACGGCCCGCAGGATGGGAGCACTGGCGAAGACGAGAGAAGACCGGGAAGGACCGCAGACATGTCTGTCATCAGCAGCCCGCTGCTGGAGAAGGAACGCGAGATCGCCGGGCACGCCCTCCAGGCGACCCTGGTCGACATGCTCGACCTGTCCCTGGTGGCCAAACAGGCGCACTGGAACCTGTTCGGACCGCGCTTCCGCTCCATCCACGAGCAGCTCGACGAGGTGGTCACCACAGCCCGCGAGTACGCCGACACGGTCGCCGAACGCGCCGCCGCACTCGGCGTCGCCCCGGACGGCCGGGCCGCGACCGTCGCGGCCACCAGCGGCGTGCCCGCCTTCCCGCAGGGCTGGACGAAGGACACCGCCGTCGTGGAGATCCTGGTACGCACCTTCTCGACCGTCATCGAGCGGGTGCGCCTGCGGATCGAGGAGACAGGCCCCGCCGACGCCGTCACCCAGGACCTGCTGATCGGCCTGACCGCCGACCTGGAGAAGCAGAGCTGGATGTTCCAGGCGGAGAACCGCACCTGAACGATCACGATCCGGTCCGGCCTCGCGTGGCGCCGGGCCCGGCCGCGCACCTCACCGGTGCCGAAGTCACCCACCCCGAAGGACGGAAGGCAGTGCCCGCATGCACACGATCGCCGACCACCTCATCGCCTCGTTGAAGGCCAGTGGCGTACGCCGCCTGCACGGGCTGCCCGGCGACTCCCTCAACGGTCTCACCGACGCCCTGCGCCGCGACGGCGAGGTCGACTGGGTCCACGTACGGCACGAGGAGAGCGCCGCGTTCGCGGCTGCGGCCGAGGCTGCGCTCACCGGCGAACTCGCCGTCTGCGTGGGAAGTTGCGGGCCGGGCAACCTGCACTTGATCAACGGCCTGTTCGACGCCCAGCGCAGCCGGGTGCCCGTGCTCGCCATCGCCGCCCAGATACCCGGCCCGGAGGTCGGCTCCGGCTACTTCCAGGAGACGCGCCCGCAGGAGCTGTTCCGCGAGTGCAGCGTCTACGCGGAGGTGGTGAACAGCGCCGAATCGGCGCCCCGCATCCTGCGGATGGCGATGCGGGCGGCCGTCGAACGAGGCGGGGTGGCGGTCGTGGTCGTACCCGGCGAGATCTTCCTCGCCAAGGCCCCCCAGGACACGCCCCCCCACCGTGGTCCGCGCGGCCCGTTCCGTCGCCCGGCCGGACGACGCGGGCCTGCGGGAGGCCGCCGCGCTGCTGAACGCCGGGCGGCGGGTGACCGTCCTGGCGGGCGCGGGCGCGGCCGGCGCCCACGACGACCTGGTCCGCCTCGCCGAGGCCCTCAAGGCACCCGTGGTGCACACTCTGCGCGGCAAGGAGCACGTCGAGTACGACAACCCCTACGACGTCGGACTCACCGGCCTGCTCGGCTTCGCCTCCGGCTACAAGGCGATCGAGGAGGCCGACACCCTGTCAATCCCCTCGAACTGTGGAGATCTTCTAAGGGTGCAGATCTGATGAGGGTGCCTCGTTGGGGTGATTCACAGAGGTTCGGGATGTGTCCGGTCGTGCCGACTTCTACCGTCGCCGGGTCGAGCCCGCCGTGAGGGATGCGGGTGCTGAGCGAGGGTGGGTGTGGTGTGCCGTCGTTGATGGAGGCGTTGGAGACCAGGCGGGCTGAGGTGCTGGGGCAGGCCGAGCGGCTA
>NZ_JBHJUW010000199.1:0-12130 GCF_042268205.1 Streptomyces sp. NPDC056160 | reverse complement strand
GTGGCGGGGGGGGGGGTGTGGGGTGGGGTGTCGTGGGGGGGGGGGGCTTTTGTGGGGGGGGGGGGGGGGTTGGGGGGGGGTGGGGGGGGGGGGGGGGGGGGGGCCCCCCCCCCCCCCCCCGACCGTGGTGGGTGAAGCCGCGGGTTCGGGCGGTGGGTTGGGGTCCGGGGACGCTGGGGCTGTCTGTTGAGTGCGGTGTTCTTCGGATGGATGGGTGCGCCAGCGGTGGGCTCTGTGCCGACACCGTGCTGAGCATGTGCGGCGTCGTGACTGTCCGCGCCCCGGAGGCAGCGGGTGCCCGCAGACTTCGCATGTCCCGAGGGACGCCGGTGTCGGTTCCGGGGTTGGGCCGATGGGCGAGTTGGACGCGGTGCGAGGTATTCGCGCAGGCAGGCGGGAGGAAGGAAGTTCGCCTTGGCAAGGCGGGTGATGAACGAGGCGGCTCCTTCACCCTGTCGTGGACGAACCTTGAACGGAAGGCGGGCGACCTCGGTGTCCGGGGGCGACGACGTCATCCGTCGGTGCCGGGCTGCTTGCGGCGGGAGGCGATGTCGAGGCCGACCGCCAGCAGACCGGCCTTGGTGATCTTCTCGGTGCCGATGAGGACGGCGTCGACGGCGGCCCCGCGGAGCTGGTGGGACAGGGTGCCGATCATGCCGCCGGAGCGGGTGTGCAGGAACCGGTCCAGGCGCGTGAGGTTGCCGGGTTTGTGCTGGTGCAGCAGGAGGTTCGCCTCCAGTTGGGCGACCAGGGCCTTCCATTCCGTGTTGCAGGGGAAGGGGTGGGTGTCCACTGCCGTGAGCCGGCGGCGATCTGGTCGCCGCGGGTTCCGGTCAGGAGGCTGCTGTCCTCGATGTCGATGCCCGCGTAGGCGAAGGTCGCCGGGATCCGCACGGAGAAGTACTTGAGTGTGCCGGAGGCGTCGGCTCCGGTGCGGGTCGGCAGCGAGATGTTGTGGATCTCGTCGACCAGGACGAGGCCGGTGCGGGCCTTGGTGCAGACGCCGACCACGGCTTCGGTGAGGTCGGCGATGTCGGAGCTTCGCAGGACCGGGAGAACGGCTGCGAGGCGATCGCGACCACGTGCGGATCACGGTCCAGCAGGATCAGCCGGTCCCGCTCCAGCCACGACTCGTAGCCGACGTGATCCCGCATCGTCGACGAGTAGTACCAGCCCGCGAACCCATGACCGTCCTCGCGCCAGCTGAACTCCCGTACCGGGTCCACAGCCTCGAACGGCATGTCCCAGCTGGCCCCCAGCGATCGGCGCACGAGCGTGCCGTTGACGGAAAAGGCCAGGTCAAAGGCCTCAAGGGCAGCCTCTTCGAACACACCGACAGGTCCGCCCACCACGTCCCCCGCGTACCTGTACACCGAATGATCAACCTGCGGTGGCACAAACCAGCGTTGATCATCCTTCAGTGGCAATCGATCAGCGATCACTGGCACAGGTCAGCTGTGAAGCCGTCTCACAAGAACACTCTCCTGACCCCGTCTCCGAATCCGTCTGCGAAGTCCCCACCGGCACCCCTCAGTTCCCAGTCCGCAGGACACGAAAGCTCCCAGTCCGCAGGACACGAATTGGCCTTGGCCGGGCGCCCGCCGGGGCCTCTACCGTCAGGGCATGCGCATTCGAATCGTCGACGCCTTCACCGACCGCCCCTTCGCCGGCAACCCGGCCGGGGTCCTGCTGCTCGACGCCTTCCCGGAGGACGACTGGCTGCAGCAGGTGGCACTGGAGGTCAACCACGCCGAGACGGCGTTCGCACACCCGCTGCCCGGGGGCGGCGCGGCCGACTGGGCGCTGCGCTGGTTCACGCCCGCCACCGAGGTCGCGATGTGCGGACACGCCACGCTCGCCACCGCCCATGTCCTGCGGACCACCGGCACGCACCCGGGACCGGTGCGCTTCGCCACCCGCAGCGGCGTCCTGAGCGCCACGCCCGCCGACGACGGCGCGATCACCCTGGACTTCCCGACCGCACCGCTCACCGCGGTCGAGGTCCCCGACGGCGCCGCGCAAGCCCTCGGCGCCCAGCCGCGCGCCGCCTTCGACACCGGCCCGAACGTCGGCGACCTGGTACTGGAACTCGCCGACGAGAAGACGGTCCGGGGCCTGGCCCCCGACCACAAGGCACTGGCCTCCTGCTCGACGCGCGGCGTCATCGCCACCGCACGGGCCGACGACCCCGGCCGCGGCTACGACTTCGTCTCGCGGTGCTTCTTCCCGAACGTCGGCATCGACGAGGACCCGGTCACCGGCAGCGCCCACACCGCCCTGGCCCCCTACTGGTCCCAGCGCCTGGGCCGCCCCGACCTCACCGGCCTGCAGGCCTCACCGCGCTCCGGCCTGGTCCGCACCGGGCTGCGCGGCGACCGCACCCTGCTCACCGGCCACGCGGTCACGGTCATCGAGGGGGAACTGCGCGTCTGAGGACCGGCGCCCGGCCGGGCCGGTCAGGCCGTCGGCAGCCAGCCCACCTTCCCCGCGAGCACGGCGTAACCGACGAACGCGCCGATGTCGAGCAGCGAGTGGGCCACCACCAGCGGCCCGACCCGGCCCCACCGCCGGTACAGCCAGACGAACACCACGCCCATCGCCATGTTGCCGAGGAAACCGCCGATGCCTTGGTAGAGGTGGTACGAACCGCGCAGTGCGGAACTGGCGAGCAGCGCCGCCCCCGGCGTCCAGCCCAGTTGCCGCAGCCTGCGCAGCAGATAGCCGACGACGATGACCTCTTCGAGAACGGCGTTCTGCAGCGCGGACAGCACCAGCACGGGGTACTTCCACCACACCGGGGGCAGCGCCTCCGGCACCACGGTGAGGTTGAAGCCGAGTCCGCGGGCGGCCAGGTAGAAGGCGATGCCGGTGCTGCCGATGACGGCCGCGATCGCGGCCCCCCGGCCGAGGTCGGGCCAGTGGCGGGTCCGGTCGAAACCGAGGGTGCGCAGGCTCTCTCCCTCGCGCAGCAGGAAGTGCGCGACGAGGGCGACCGGCACCAGGGCGGTGGCGATCCCGAACAGCTGCCAGGCCAGGTCGAGCCAGGGGCGGCCGGGCGCGGCGGAGGCGTTGAGGGTGGCGGCCTGGTCCTTGAGGCCGCCGGGTTTCGTGACCGATCCGATGAAACTGATCAGCGCGGAGACGCCGCTCGCCCCGAGCGAGAGCGCCAGGACCAGCAGTGTCTCGTCCCGGACCGTCCGCCGTGACAGCCGTTCGCCTGGAATGGAATCGGCCCCCGGTCCCGCCTCCGCCTGCACCCGCGCCTCCCGTTCACGTCCTGAGAGGTCACAGCTTGCCCGATCCGCCCGGCCCCGGCACGGCCGCCCCCTGGGCGGGCCACCGACGGCCCGGCCCCGGACGGCTCTTCCACGACCCCGCAGGCACGATTCCCGGCCGCTCCTCCACGCCCGCCTCCAGCCGCCCCGGTGATCCGGAGGCCGTCGGTCCAGCGACCCGGCCACCGCCTACCCGCCTACCCGGAGCCCCGCAGCCCCGCAGCCCCGCAGCCCCGCAGCCCCGCAGCCCCGCAGCCCCGCAGCCCCGGCGGATGTCACCCCAGTGGCACCGGCTCCGGGAGTCCCACCGGCCAGGTGTGCACCGGCTCGCCCAAGCGCATCAGTTCGCAGTAGCGCCGGGTCGTGGCGGCCAGCGCCGCTTCCCGGTCCAGGCCCTGCTCCTGCCGGGCCCGGTGGAAAGTGGCGGCCTGCCAGTGGGCGCCGTTGGTCCTCAGCCGGCACCGCTCCTCGATCACGCCGAGGTACCGGTCCCGGTCCGCCGCCTCCACGCCCCAGGCGTTCAGCCCGGTCTCGGCCAGCGGCAGCAGTTCGTCGCGGACCAGGGTGACGGCGTCGGTCTCGACCGTGCCGGAGGAACGGCCGCGCCGGGGCCAGGTGAACCGGGCGTCGATCCCGTGCCGGCAGGCGGCGTCGAAGTTGGCCGCCGCGGCCTCGAACGGCAGCCTCGTCCACACGGGCCGCGGCTCCTCCGCGAGCGCGCGGACCAGCCCGTAGTAGAAGACCGCGTTGGCGACCACGTCCGTGACGGTCGGTCCGGCGGGCAGGACGCGGTTCTCCACGCGAAGGTGAGGTACGCCGTCCGCGATGTCGTAGACCGGGCGGTTCCAGCGGTAGACGGTGCCGTTGTGCAGGACCAGCTCCGCGAGTTTCGGAACGCCCCCGGCGTCGAGTACGTCGAGGGGGTCCTCCTCGTCGCAGATCGGCAGCAGCGCCGGGAAGTAGCGCAGGTTCTCCTCGAACAGGTCGTACGCCGAGGTGACCCACCGCTCGCCGAACCAGGTGCGCGGCCGGACGCCCTGGGCCTGGAGTTCGGGCGGGCGGGTGTCCGTGGACTGCTGGAACAGGGGCGGCCTCGACTCGCGCCACAGCTCGCGCCCGAAGAGGAAGGGCGAGTTGGCGCCCACGGCGATCTGCGCGGCACTGGCCGCCTGCGCCGCGTTCCACACGTCCGCGAAGCGCCCGGGGGTGACCTGGAGGTGCAGCTGCACGGAGGTGCAGGCGGCCTCGGGCACGATGGACTTCGAGGTGCAGACGAGGTGCTCCACCCCCTCGATGTCCAAGGTGAAGTCCTCGCCGCGGGCCGCGACGATCTGGTCGTTGAGCAACGTGTAGCGGTCGACGTCGGAGAGGTTGGAGGAGACCAGGTCGTCCCGGTCGAGCGTCGGCAGAATACCGATCATCGCTATGGAGGCGTCCACCTCTCCGGATTTCCGGTCGGCATATGCCAGTGATGTCCTCAGTTCCTCCGCGAGCCGGTCGAATACGCGCCCGCCCAAGCGGTGCGGTGCGATGTTGACTTCCAGGTTGAACATGGCGAGTTCTGTTTGGAAGTCGCGACTGGCGATGCGCTCGAGTACTTGCGCATTCAGCATTTTAGGCATCCCGTCGGAGCCCACGAGATTCAATTCGATCTCCAGCCCCATGAGGTTCTTGGGGCGGTCGAACCGCTTCTCGTCCAGCAGCCGCTCCAGCCCCGTCAGGCACCGCCTGAGCTTGTCGCGGTAGCGGTTGCGATCGGACAGGTCGAACTGGCCTGCCACGACCTTCTCCCCCATCGCAGCGTCCTTCCTCACTCGGGCGGGCCTGAGGATCGGGCCGCCGGGTCCGGGTCAGGTGGGATGATGCCCCGCGAACGCGATCGATAACGTCCCACGACTACTCCGCACCGACTACCCTGGTCTCAAGTGTCCGGAGGCACATTCACGGGGCATGGCCCACCCAGCAGTTTCGGGTGCCCAGCGGAACTCGTGAAAAACGCCGACGACAACGAGCCGTCCGCCGCGCGGACAGAACCCGAGGTCATCGCGGCAGAGCCCGCTCGGAACCGGGATGATTCCCGCATATCCCCGGCCGAATGAACCCTTGCCACCCGCGCCGGAAACAGGTAGACGAAACAACACCTGAACATTTGTCGTATAAACTCTGCACCACGGCAGAAGGTCGGCGTCCACGACCCTGGACCTGTGCCGTCAAGGGTCATGTGGCAGGCCGCGCTCCGTCTCCTCGTTCACCGGACCCCCGGCTCCGCCACCCTGCCCCGAGAGCTGACAGCGCCGTCCGCCCCCGCCCCGCCCTCGCGCCATCGTGCCTGTCGAATGAGAGGCGACCCACCATGCCGCTGCATGTCCCCCCGGCCCCCGCGCCCGCACTCCGCTCCGTCCTCACGGCGCTCGGTTCCCCCACCGCCGTCCGCGAGGCGCGGATCTCCGCCCTCCACTGCGCACAGGACCCGGCGACCCCCGAACTCCCGCTGCCCGTCCACGTCCTGGACCGGATCACCGCCGAGGGGGTGTCCGAGACCCGGCTGGCCGGCTGGCGCTTCCTGATCCGCTCCGGTGACCACGCGGTGGCGGCGGCGGAGACCAGACTCACCCCCGACGGCTGGGCCTTCTCCCACTTCTTCGAGGGCCCCTACGTCGCCTCGACCGAGCGCGCCCTACGGCAGGCGGAGACCCTGACGCAGCCCTTCCAGCCGCGCCTGCTGTCGATGCCGAGCCTGTACATGCTCACGCTGTGGCTGCACGGCGACCTCTCCGAGGACGGCGCGGCGGGCCACCCCGCCGCCACCGACCTGCTCGTGCCGCTGGCGCCCGCCCCGCCCGGGATACCGGCCCACGTGCCGCACCGGGTCGCCGACCTGCTCCCCGTCCTCATGCACCGGGTGACCCCCATACGGCTCATGGGCTCACCCGCCTGAGGCCCCTTCTCCCTTCCCCCGTCCCCCGCCCCGGACCCCGCCGCCGGAACTCCGGCGGCGGGGTACTGCGCGTACGGCCGGAAACCCGCCCACGGGAGTCATGGCGCGCTCCCGGGGCGGACGGCGGGCCGACGGCCCGGAAGGCCGCGTAGTCCGGTGGCCCTGGCGGACTAGCCCCATCAGGCCCCCTCGAACCATCCGAAGGGACCGTGCGGTCGACGTGAACCGCTCGCGCGGGTGATGCGTCTTGAACCTGTGAGAGGCGGTGCCGCGAATCTCCTGCGGAATCACGTCCGTGGGGCAACACTGGTCTCAGTCCGACTCATCATCAAACGGGGGGCGGCCATGGAGAATGCCACCAGCCGCGGGACACACACGACAGCCATCCCGGACCACACGACACAGCGAGAGATCCCACCCATGTGCCAGCACCAGCCACCGTGTCCGTCAGCCGACTCCGCCGACCGGGAATCCGCCCGTCTCGCGGCGCACCACCCGGAGCAGGGCTGGAGCCTGCTGTGCAACGGCGTTCTGCTCTTCGAGGACACCGGTGAGCTCCTGCCCGACGGCCAGATCATCGCCCCGCACCGCCCGCTGGGCGCCGACCGGGTGATGAGCGCCGCCTGAGCACGACGGGCGGCGCCGCGCACCGGGCCGCCCGCGCACCACGAGGGGCCGGCCCGCACGCCGCGTGCGAACCGGCCCCGCCGCATGACACGGGTGCCGCCGACGGGCCGGCCTGCCGGTCACGCCCCCTCCGGGCTCCGCTCCCGCCCTCACCGCCTCACGCGGGCCCGGCCTCGTACGCGAACCAGTCGAACGCCGCACTGCCCTCGGTGACGTACATGCCGATCACCCGGCCGGTGAAGCCGGTGGCGACCTGCGTGGACAGGTACCGCCCGTCGAGTTCGGCCAGCCGTACCGTTCCCGCTGGGCTCTCCACCGCGAAGGCGACCGCGTCGGGTCCGCCCGCCCGCAGGCCGGGCGCCCGCCCACCCGCGGCCGTGACCGTGGGTGGCGGCACGTGCGACGTGCGGATGTCCACGCGCAGGACGAGAGGGCCGGGCGGTACGGCGTGCTCGGCGATCCGCTGCCGCACCGGCCCGATGCGGGCGATCACGCTCGCCGTACCGCCGTGGATCTCCAGGTCGTAGTGGTGCGCCTCGTCCATGCGGACCGACAGCCCCGCCCGTGCCGACCCCGCATCGACGCGGGCCGCCGTACGGCAGTCCGGGTGCTGCTGCCGGCGGCCCACCAGGGTGTGGCCTGGCCGGTCGAGGCTGTCGCCGGTCGCGGTCAGCGTCAGCCACCCCGGGCGGCGGTCCAGCGACCAGGAGTCGTCCGGCCTGCTGCGCGGGGAGATCCAGCACGGCGCCAGGACGGACCCGTCGAAGTCGTCCCGGACCGGCTCCGGCGGCAGCGGGTGCCAGGCGGCCGGGGCCGGGTGCCGCTCGCGGACCGGACCGGCCTTCGGCCACCCGTCCACCCACTCCACCGGCACCAGGAAGGTCTCCCGGCCGAGCACGTGGAACTCGGGGAAGTACCCCCCGGGCCGGGTCCCCAGCAGCACCATCCACCAGGTGCCGTCCGCGGCCTGCACGAGGTCGGCGTGGCCGGTGCACTGGACGGGGAGGCCCGTGCCGCGGTGGGAGAGGACCGGGTTGTCCGGCGCCGGTTCGTAGGGACCTCGCGGGGACCGCGCCCGGGCGACCGAGACGCTGTGGCCGTGCGCGGTGCCGCCCTCGGCCAGGAGCAGGTACCACCAGTCGCCGACGCGGTACAGGTGGGGCGCCTCGGGGTCGCGCATGCCGGTCCCCGACCACACGTCGATCGGCCCTTCGAGCACCTCGCCCGTCACTGGATCGATACGGGCCAGCCCCACCCCCGCCACGGCGCACCAGCAGGTCCCGTCGTCGTCCCAGGCCAGGTCGGGGTCGATGCCGGGCAGGTCGATCAGGACCGGGTCCGACCACGGCCCCTCGGGCCGGTCGGCGGTGACGAGGATGTTCCCGCTGCCACCGACGCCGGTGGTGATCACGTGGAAGCGGCCCTCGTGGTACCGGATCGTGGGGGCGTAGACACCGGCGGAGGCGGGCAGGTCGTCCGGCATGCGCAGCTGCCCCGGCCGGTCCAGGACGTTGCCGAGCTGCCGCCAGTGGACCAGATCACGGCTGTGGAACAGCGGGACACCGGGGAAGTACTCGAAGCTGGAGCACACCAGGTAGTAGTCCTGTCCGACCCGGCACACGCTGGGATCGGGGTGGAAACCGGGGATCACCGGGTTGTCGTACGTCCGCACGGGCCCCGGCCTCCTTCCTGCGCCGCGAAATTTTCGACGCGCTCGACGAACCTTGCGAAGTCGCACTGTAGGGGCGGCCCGGGGCACGGACAAGATCGTTGCGCCAAGCGCCCCGGACCCGGGCCGGGGCGCGACGAGGGGCCCGCGCTGCGGTGGCGTCAAGAACGGACGGCGCCACGTCAGAAGCGTGTCAAGGGGCGTCGCTCCCGCCCCGGGCGCGCACTAGCGTCGACGACATGAGGCACTGCTCCGACACACGGCCGGACACGGGTACACCCCCGCGGCGGCCCGCCCCGGCGGCGACGGTCCGCGACCGCCACTGGGCACGGGATCTGCACACCGCGCTCCGGTGCGCGGTGGCGCTGCTCGGCCTGCTGCTGGCGATCGACGGGTGCACCGGCGCCCTGACCTGGGGGCGTGCTGTGCTCTGGCTCGCCCTGGCGGTGCTGCTGCTCGCCGTGCTCTGCCCACCCCGGGTCTCGGCCGGCGAGGGCTGGCTCGCCACCCGCGCGCCGCTGCGCCGTCGGCGGGTGCGTACGGACCTGCTGGTCTCCGTGCGCGTCGTGGACGGCGTCTCCCGACGGCTGGTCCTGCGGGACGCGTGCGGCGCCCGCGTCGAGGTCGACCCGCGGATCCTGGTGGACAACCCCGCACTGTGGTGCCGGTTCGACGAGGACGCCCGGAAGTCGGCGGCGCGCGGCAGCCTGCGGTGCGGGCAGCGCGCGCTGCGCGACCTGGCCGAGCGGGTGGAGGGTGAGACGGCGCTGGCCGTGTTCCGGATCTCCGGGATGGAGTCCTGAAGAGGCACGTCCCTGCCGGTGCCCGGGAGCGCCCGCGGCTCCGGAGCATTTCGGCGTCCGCCCAGGTGGGCGTCAGCGGCGGCGCCGCGGCCGTTCTTAACGGAAGATTGACGCGTGCCCACCCCGGCGGGCGTGGGCCGGTACGTCACTCTCCGCATACGCTGGTGCTCCGTCCGCACGTCGGCCGGATTCCCCCGCCGATCCGGCCGTCAGGCTGAGCCGCACTTCAGGAGCAGGGCCGATGGCCACCACCGAACACCCTCCCAGTCGTCTGCGCGCATGGATGCTGGAGGGCCTGTCCGACATGGGCAAGGGCGTGCAGCAGGCGCCGCACGCCGCGCCCGAGCCCCCGCACAAGGGGCAGCGCTGGTGGCGGGTCATGTGCCTGACGGGTGTCGACTACTTCTCCACCCTCGGCTACCAGCCGGGCATCGCGGCGCTGGCGGCCGGCCTGCTGTCGCCGGTCGCCACGCTCGTCCTGGTCCTCGTGACCCTGGCGGGCGCGCTGCCGGTGTACCGCAGGGTGGCCGAGGAGAGCCCGCACGGCCAGGGCTCGATCGCGATGCTGGAGCGCCTGCTGTCGTTCTGGCAGGGCAAGCTGTTCGTCCTGACCCTGCTCGGCTTCGCCGCCACGGACTTCCTGATCACCATCACCCTGTCGGCCGCCGACGCCTCGACCCACCTGGTGGAGAACCCCCACCTGACGAGTGCGCTGCAGAGCCACCAGATGCTGATCACCCTGATCCTGCTGGCGCTGCTCGGCGCGGTCTTCCTCAAGGGCTTCCTGGAGGCGATCGGCGTCGCGGTCGTCCTGGTCGGCGTCTACCTCGCCCTGAACGTCGTGGTGGTGGTCGTCGGCCTGTGGCGCGTCATCACCGCGGGCCACCTGGTGACCGACTGGACCGGTGCCCTGACGACGCAGCACAGCAGCGTCTTCGCCATGGTCGGCGTGGCCCTGCTGGTCTTCCCCAAACTCGCGCTCGGCCTGTCCGGCTTCGAGACCGGTGTCGCCGTCATGCCGCACGTGAAGGGCAACCCGGACGACACCGAGGAGCGGCCGACCGGCCGGATCCGCGACACCAGGAAGCTGCTCACCACGGCCGCGCTGATCATGAGCTGCTTCCTGATCGCCACCAGCTTCATCACCACCCTGCTGATCCCGGCCCCGGAGTTCCAGCCCGGTGGCAAGGCCAACGGGCGCGCGCTGGCGTACCTGGCGCACCAGTACATCGGCAGCGCCTTCGGCACGGTGTACGACATCTCGACCATCGCGATCCTGTGGTTCGCGGGCGCCTCCGCGATGGCCGGGCTGCTCAACCTGATGCCGCGCTACCTCCCCCGCTACGGCATGGCCCCGCACTGGGCCCGCGCGGTGCGTCCGATGGTCATCGTCTTCACCCTGATCGGCTTCCTGGTCACCTGGATCTTCGACGCCAACGTCGACAAGCAGGGCGGTGCGTACGCCACCGGTGTGCTCGTGCTGATCAGCTCGGCGGCGATCGCGGTGACCATCGCCGCCCACAAGGCCGGGCAGCGCAAGTGGACCGTGGCCTTCGCGGTGATCTCGACCGTGTTCCTCTACACGACCGTCGTGAACGTCATCGAGCGCCCCGACGGTGTGAAGATCGGTGCCTGCTTCATCGCCGGGATCATCCTGGTCTCGCTGCTGTCCCGGCTGGCCCGCGCCTTCGAGCTGCGGGTGACCAGCGTGACGCTCGACGACATGGCGGAACGTTTCGTCAGGGACATCGCCAGCCGCAAGATCCGGTTCATCGCCAACCAGCCCGACCGGCGGGACAAGGCCGAGTACCGCGCCAAGATCGAGCAGATCCGCGCGGACAACGACATCTCGGACACCGAGGACTTCGTGTTCGCGGAGGTGACGGTCACCGACCCCTCCGAGTTCGAGACGAGCCTCAGGGTGCGCGGCGAGGTCCTGCACAGCCGCTACCGCGTCCTGACCCTGGAGTCCTCCTCCATCCCGAACGCCCTGGCCGCCCTCCTCCTGCACGTCCGCGACACGACGGGCCACACCCCGCACATCTACTTCGAGTGGACCGAGGGCAACCCGTTCCGCAACTTCCTGCGCTTCTTCCTCTTCGGACAGGGCGAGGTCGCCCCGGTCACCCGCGAGGTGCTGCGCGAGGCGGAACCGGACCGCGCGAAGCGCCCCCGCGTCCACACCGGCTGAACCCGCCGTCCAGCGGCCGGCGGCCGCCCGGCCATGGCTGACGCGCCGCCTCGCGGCCGCCCCTGCGTCCGCGGCACCGCCGCGGGGCCCTATCGTGACCGGCATGCAGTCCTACACCATCGGCCAGGCCGCCCGTCTCCTCGGCGTCAGTCCGGACACCGCCCGCCGGTGGGCGGACGCGGGCCGGGTGGCCACGCACCGCGACGAGAGCGGACGGCGGCTCATCGACGGGCGGGACCTCGCCGCCTTCTCGGTGGAGCTGGCCGGGACCGGCGGCGGCGAGGAGGACCCCTCGTACACCTCCGTCCGCAACGCCTTCCCCGGCATCGTGACCGCCATCAAACTCGGCGATGTCGCGGCCCAGGTCGAGATCCAGGCCGGCCCGCACCGCCTGGTCTCCCTGCTGACCCGGGAGGCGGTGGAGGAACTGGGCCTGGAGGTCGGTGTGGAGGCCACCGCCCGCGTGAAGTCGACCAACGTGCACATCGACCGGACCTGAGCCGCCCCGCCGGGGCCGCCGCCCACGCCCACGCAAGAGAACTGGGCCCGCACGAAGGGGCCGGGCTCGCACAAGAGGACCGGGCCATGCAGAAGGGCTCCGCCCCGGCTCTCCCTCACGGGAGCGCC
>NZ_JBHJUW010000198.1:0-12156 GCF_042268205.1 Streptomyces sp. NPDC056160 | reverse complement strand
GGCCCCGCCGCCCGCCCAGGCCGTGCGCGGCGGCGGTCGCGCGGCGGCGCCCTCCCCGCCGCCGCCGCTGTCACAGCGCGGGGTCGGGCTCGGGGCCGGGTCTCCGCAAGGCGTTGACCGGGCCGAGGCTGAGCGCTCGGGGCTCGGGGCTCGGGGCTCGGGAACGAAGATGACCTCGTCGAGAGGTGTCAGGCCGCCAGGGTCTCGTCCCTTTCCAGGCGGGCCAGGAGCTGGGTGCGGTGCAGGGCGGCCACCGGGCCGAGGAGGTCGGGGTGGCGCAGCAGCGCCGCCGCCGAGCTGTCCCGCTCGTCGGGGGTGAGCAGGCGCCGGAACTCGACCGGCGGGTGCGCCGTACGACCGTCGTCGGCGAGCGCGGCCACCGCGCGGCCGGCCAGGGCGGGGTCGGTGAGCAGGCAGGCCGCCCAGCTCGCCACGACCTCGTCCACCCAGGTGCGCCAGGCGTGGGTGTCCGGGTCCCCGGACCCGGCGCCGTCCGCTCCGGTGACCCAGTCCAGGCGGCCGGAGCCGCCGGGGCCCGACATGCCGACCAGCGCGGCGTCCATGGGGGTGGGGTAGCGCAGCCAGGCCGCGACCGCCACTGCCTGGCGTGCCTGCATCTCGCACAGGGCGGACGCCAGCGCGCCGCCGGACGCCGGGTAGGCGGCGGTCAGCCACTGGGCGGTCGCCGCGATGAGGGGGGAGAGATCTTCGAGCACTGCCGGGCCGTTCGCACTGGTTCACGGACACACGGACACAGGGACTGCCTGGAACCGTGGTCCGCTTCACGGACACAGGGACTACCTGGAACCGTAGTGCGCGGCCCTTGCCCCGCCTATGGCGCAGGCCTCCTCCGGGACGTGGCCTTGACCACAGCGACGGGCGCCGCGGGCGGGGCCGGCCGGAGGAGGCCCGGGTCTCGAGGGGCGGGAGGGGTCAGGCCTCCCCGGGGAACCGTTCCCAGACGCGGTGCGCGCCCAGCAGGCGGGTGATCTGCTCCAGCGTGGCGGTGCCGCTGTCGGCGACGATCACGCCGGGCGCGTCGGTGGGCACGCCCGCCGCCTCCAGCGCGGCCTCGGCTCCCTTCCAGGCGCCGATCGCCTTGCCGTGCCGGAAGGCCTCGGACAGCAGCAGGCCGACCCGGGGGTCATGGGTCGCCTGCTGTACGGAGGCCAGGGGGGACTTCGCGTCACGGGCGCCGTAGGCGTCGGCGCCCACGCCCGGTGTCCCGGACAGCAGCACGGCGTCGAACTCGACGGACCGCGCGGTGGCGTAGGTGCGCTGCACGGACAGCGGGTCGGCACCGTCACCGAGCACTCCGCCGGTCGGTGCGACGACGAGGGGCACCATGCCGCCGGCGAGCACGGCCTCGCGCACGGCCCGTACGCCGTCCAGGTCGCCGTCCGGACCGGCGATGATCCCGATCACCCTGCCGTCCGTGGGCCAGGTCCGGCCGACCTGCGACAGCGCGGGGCTGGGCTCGACGTCGGCGAAGGGCACCGTCGCCTCGGGCGCGGGCAGGCCGAGCCCGGCGGCGACCTCGGCGCACAGTTCGGGGTCGATGTTGGCCAGCACCTGCAGCCCGCGCTCCTTGACGGCCTGCTCGTAGCACTTGCCCAGCTCGAAGGTGTAGGCGCCGATGATGTGCTCGCGCTCGACCGGGGTCATGCTGAGCCAGAACCGGCGGGGCTGGCTGAAGTGGTCCGCGAACGTCTCGGGCGCCTCCCGGACCTTCTTCGCCTCCGGGATGCGCACGGGAGCCTCGATGTACGCTCCCGTGTCGGCCCCCGCGGTGAACGGGCAGCCGCCGTCGAGGGAGTTGGGCCGGTAGGGCGCGACGCCGCGGTGCACGGCCGTCTGGTGGAGGCCGTCTCGCAGCATGTCGTTGACGGGCGCGTGCGGGCGGTTGATCGGGATCTGTGCGAAGTTGGGGCCGCCGAGCCGTGTGATCTGGGTGTCCAGGTAGGAGAACAGGCGCCCGGACAGCAGCGGGTCGTCGGTGATGTCGATGCCCGGGACGAGGTGGCCGGGGTGGAAGGCGACCTGCTCGGTCTCGGCGAAGAAGTTCGACGGGTTGCGGTTGAGGACGAGCCGTCCGACGGGCTGCACGGGGGCGAGTTCCTCGGGGACGATGTTCGTCGGGTCCAGCAGGTCGATGCCCTCGAAGGTCTGCTCCGGGGTGTCGGGGAAGGTCTGGATGCCCAGCTCCCACTCGGGACAGGCACCCGCCTCGATGGCGTCGGCCAGGTCACGGCGGTGGAAGTCCGGGTCGACACCGCCCACGATCTGGGCCTCCTCCCACACCAGGGAGTGCACGCCCAGCTTGGGCTTCCAGTGCCACTTCACCAGCGTGGTGCGGCCCTCGGCGTCGACCAGGCGGAAGGTGTGGATGCCGAAGCCCTCCATCATGCGGAACGAGCGCGGGATGCCCCGGTCCGACATGTTCCACAGGACGTGGTGGGTGGCCTCGGTGTGCAGGGTGACGAAGTCCCAGTGGGTGTCGTGGGCGCTCTGCGCCTGCGGGATCTCCCGGTCGGGGTGCGGCTTGGCGGCGTGCACGATGTCGGGGAACTTGATGGCGTCCTGGATGAAGAACACCGGGATGTTGTTCCCGACCAGGTCGAAGACGCCCTCGCTGGTGTAGAACTTGGTCGCGAACCCGCGCGTGTCACGCACGGTGTCGGCGGAGCCGCGCGACCCGAGCACCGTGGAGAACCGTACGAAGACCGGCGTCTCGACGTCCTTGGCGAGGAAGGCGGCCTTGGTCACCGAGGTCGCCGTGCCGTAGCTGGTGAAGACGCCGTGCGCCGCAGCGCCGCGGGCGTGCACCACGCGCTCCGGGATGCGCTCGTGGTCGAAGTGCATCACCTTCTCGCGCAGGTGATGGTCCTGGAGCAGAACGGGGCCGCGCGGGCCCGCCTTGAGCGAGTGGTCGGTGTCGTAGAGCCGCGCTCCCTGCGCGGTGGTCAGGTAGCTTCCGCTCTGCGCCATACGGGCGCGGTCCGCACCGGTGGGCTGTCCGGTGGGCGAGACGGTGTCGGGTCCGCTCTGGTCGGGCTTGGGCGGCAGCGGGCCGCGCGGCTGCGTGGGCTCGACGACGGAGGGGGACTCGGATCCCGGCTTTCCCGGGATGCCCTCCTCAGGCCCCGCGCCGTCGCCCTGGAGTGCGTCGGCCACCTTGTGGGCTGCCTGCTTGATGGGGTTGGCCTCGCTCATGCGTACCGTTCCTCCACTCCTGGCCGTCACCACGGTGCGTGTGCTGCGGCCCTCTGCTCTCCGATTGCCGGTCGCCCCGACGGGGTCCGTCGCCTCCGGCCGGTGCCGGTCCTGCCGTACCACCCGAAAGATTCCGGCAAATAACCCTTAACGGGCATCGACCCTGTCAATCTCTCACGGCACGCAGGACGGCGCACGGGACCCGTCACGGCGGGGTGACCCTCCGGCCACACCGCGTACCCGGGCAGCGCCTTACAAGCCCTGCGAAAATCGCCCCGGTCGATGGGAGCCGCCAGGACACGCCCGACGCACGGCCCCGGCGCCGCCGTGCGGTCCGGTCGCGAGCATCCCGGCCGAGCCCCGCTGTGTCGGGCCGGGCGCGCCGGGTACCCGACCGGGCATCAGAAGGGCACCGGAACGGGCGGACGACCCGCGGGGCCGGGGCCGAGCCGGGGCGGCCGCCCCGGCCGGGCACCGCGGACCGGGCGGACCGGCCGGCCCCCGGCGGCCGTGAGTGCGGCGGAGGGAGCGGGCATGGCAGGGGACGGAGGCGGGACGGCCCCGGCGCGGCGGGCCGGACCGCCGGGTCTTCGTCTGGCGGCGGGCGGGGCGGGGCGACCGGCGCACCCTCCACCACGGACGCCGCAGGAGCGGGAGCAGCTCCCCCGGGACCGCAACCAGGCGATCCTGGAGGCGGCCAAGCAGGTGGGGGCTCTCCTCAAACGGAAGGGGCACCCCTTCGCGCTGGCGGGCAGCGTGGCCGTGTACGCGCACGGCGGCAGCGAGAACCTGCAGCACGACGCCGACTTCTGCGTCCTGCCCGAGGACGCCCAGGCGGTGGCGGCCACCCTGCGGGAGAACGGCCTGACCGTCTACGAGCCGCCGGAGGACTGGCTCATCAAGGCCACCTGCTTCGACCAGGACATCGACGTGATCTTCGTCCTCGCCCACCAGCCCGTCTCCCGGGAGATGCTCGGCCGGGCCGAGGAACTGCCGGTGGACTCCGTACGCATGCCCGTCCTGGCCCCGACCGACCTGCTGTGGAGTCTGATCGCCGCCTTCTCCGAGCACCACTGCGACTTCGGCGCCGTGCTCCCCATCGCGCGCGCCCTGCGGGAGAAGGTCGACTGGGAGCGGGTCCGGCGTGCCTGCGGGGACGACCCCATGCCGGCCTCCTTCTTCTTCCTGCTCGAACGGATGAACGTCATCGCCCCGCGGAGGGCGCCGAGGGAGCGGTCATGAACCATCACGGCGGAGAGCGGGCGCCCGGCCCTCCCGCGTCCGGGGACAACCTGGAGTACCGCGTCGCCCACCTCAGGGAGCGCATCGCCGGCGGCCCGCTCGGCGAACTGGGGGTACGGCTGGAGGTGCGCGGCGAGAGCGTGCTGCTCACGGGAACGGTCCCCTCGGCGCACTGCCGCGAGGAGATCTGCGGCCTGGTCGACGCCGAGCTGGCCGGCCACCGGGTCCACTGCGACGTCGTCGTCGCCGACGCCTCCTCCCCCGACCACGCGGAGGACCTCGCATGATCCGGATCGCCGCCGTCGGGGACATCCACATGGCGCCCGAGACCCGGGGCACGCTCCGGCCCGCCTTCGAGACGCTGCCCGAGTGCGCCGACCTGCTGCTGCTGGCGGGCGACCTCACCCGGCACGGCACGCTCGAGGAGGCCCGGGTGGTGGCCGACGAGATCAAGGGCCTCGCGGTGCCGGTCGTGGCGGTCCTCGGCAACCACGACCACCATGACGACCGGCCCGAGGAGGTGGCCGCCGTCCTGGAGGACGCCGGCGCCCAGGTGCTGGAGGGGCGCGGGGTGGTCGTGGAGTGCGACGGGGCCCGGGTCGGCGTCGCGGGGACCAAGGGGTTCGGCGGTGGCTTCCTCGGCCGCAGCGCGGGCGAGTTCGGCGAGCCGCTGATGAAGGAGTTCGTGCGGTGCAGCCGCCGCTGCGCCGACGGCCTGCGCGCGTCGCTCCAGCGGCTGGGCGAGCAGGGCTGCGACGTACGGATCGCCCTCACGCACTACTCGCCCGTCCCGGAGACACTCGCCGGTGAGCCCCTGGAGATCTACCCGTTCCTCGGCAGCTACCTGCTGGCCGAGGCCGTCGACACGGCCGGCGCCGACCTCGCCGTGCACGGCCACGCGCACGCCGGTACGGAGAACGGCATGACCAGCGGCGGCGTCCGCGTGCGCAACGTCGCGCAGCCGGTCATCGGGCGCGCGTTCCACGTGTACCACCTGCACGGCGCCGATGCCGGAGAAGCCTGAACAGCAGGGCCGTGACCGCGCCGGCCGCCCGCACGCAGGGGCGACCGGAGCGCACACGAGCGCCGGAGGACACGCGGGCGACCGGAGCGCACGCGGGCGGCCGGGCGCACACGAGCGCCGGAGCGCACCTGGGCACCGCTGCCCGTCCGCGGCCGGTTCCGTACCCTGGGGCCGTGCACATCTGTTTCGTCTGCAGCGGGAACATCTGCCGGTCCCCCTCCGCCGCGCTGGTGTTCGCGGAGCACCTGCGCCGGGCGGGCCTCGACGGCGAGGTGCGGGTCAGCAGTGCCGGCATCGGCCCCTGGCACGCCGGGGAAGCCATCGACGCGCGGGCCGGCGAGGTGCTGGCCCGGCACGGCTACCCGGTCGGACACGTGGCCGCGCAGGTCGGCGCCGAGCACCTGGACGCCGACCTGTTCCTGGCCATGGACCGCGGCCACGAGAAGGCGCTGCGCCGTCTCGTCGAGGACCCGTCCCGGATCCGGATGCTGCGCTCGTTCGACCCGGGCGCGACCGGTGACCTCGACGTCCCCGATCCGTACTACGGCGGCCCGGAAGGGTTCGACGAGGTGCTGGCGATGATCGAGTCCGCGGTGCCCGGCCTGCTCGCCTGGACGCGGGAGCGCCTGGACCCGTGACCAGCCGCCCCAGGGATGCCGACGGTCCCGCCCCTGCCGCGGCCCGCCTGACCGGGTGCCGCGCGACCGGCGAACGCCCGGTGACCGCCGCACTCACCGAGGTGACCCTGGACGACGGCCGGGTGGTGGTGGTCAAGCACGGTGACGACCCCGGTGCCGTACGCGCCGAGGCGGCGGGCCTGCGCTGGCTCGCCGACGCGGGCGCCGTACGGATCCCCGCGGTGCACGGCCACGACCGGCGGTGGCTGGTGAGCGACCGGATCGCCCCGGGCCCGCCGAGCGCCCGGGGCGCGGCGCGGTTCGGCCACGACCTCGCTGCCCTGCACGCCGCGGGCGCACCCGCGTTCGGAGCGCCGCCGCCCGGCGGCCCCGAGGACGCCCGTATCGGACGCGCGCCCCTGCGCAACGTCCCGGGCGCCGACTGGCCGGCCTGGTACGCCGAGCACCGGGTGCTGCCCTACCTGCGCCGTGCCGTCGACGACGGCGCGCTGCGCCCCGCCGGGGCGGCGGTGATCGAGGACGTCCTGGGGCGCCTGCCCGAGCTGGCGGGCCCCGCGGAACCGCCGGCGCGGCTGCACGGCGACCTGTGGAACGGCAACGTCCTGTGGGACTCGCGGGGGGAGGTCTGGCTGATCGACCCGGCCGCGCACGGCGGGCACCGGGAGACCGACCTGGCCATGCTCCACCTGTTCGGCTGTCCGCACCTGGACCGGATCCTGGACGCCTACCGGGAGAGGGCGCCCCTCACCGACGGCTGGAGCGGGCGCGTAGGCATCCACCAGCTGTTTCCCCTGCTGGTGCACGCGGTGCTGTTCGGCGGAGGATACGGCGAACAGGCGGTCGAGGCGGCCCGTACGGCCGGACGCTGACGGCCACAGGGTCCGGGAGGGTCCGGGTGCGACCGGAAGCGTCCGGAAGTGGCCGGGAGGGTCCCCGATACCGCCGACGTGGCGAATCTCGCTCCGGGCGGATGGCCCGTTTGCCATCGCCACGGGTGAGCAGGCGGTCCCCTGGACGCCTGTGTGCCGGCAGAGAGGAGCCCTCATGGCGGGCAATGGAGACGAGCTCCGGGAGAACGACGCCGATCGCGGTGCCGTCAGACGCCATCGCCTGTTGTTCCGCGCCGCGGAACGCCGCAGGAACCCGCCGCTGCGGCGGACCGACATCACCGTCACCGACGAGCGTGCCGTACGGCGCGCGGTGAAGGCCGCCTCCCTGGGCAATGCCATGGAGTGGTTCGACTTCGGCATCTACAGCTACCTGGCCGTCACCATCGGTCACGTGTTCTTCCCGTCCGGGAACGCCACTGTCGAGCTGCTGTCGTCGTTCGCGACCTTCGCCGTGTCGTTCCTGGTGCGCCCGCTCGGCGGGATGGTGTTCGGACCGATGGGCGACAAGATCGGCCGCAAGACCGTGCTCGCCATGACCATGATCATGATGGCGATCGGGACGTTCGCGATCGGCCTGATCCCCTCGTACGCCGCGATCGGCTTCTGGGCCCCGGCGCTGCTGATCTTCTTCCGGCTGGTGCAGGGCTTCTCCACCGGCGGGGAGTACGGCGGTGCCTCCACGTTCATCGCCGAGTACGCGCCCGACCGGCGGCGGGGGTTCTTCGGGAGCTTCCTGGAGCTGGGCACGCTCGCCGGGTACGTCGGCGCGTCGGGCCTGGTGACGCTGCTGACCACGTTCCTCGGCAGCGACGGGATGGAGTCCTGGGGGTGGCGCGTGCCGTTCCTGGTGGCCGGTCCCATCGGGCTGGTCGGCCTGTACCTGCGGCTGCGACTGGACGAGACGCCCGCGTTCCAGAAGCTGGGGGACGCCTCCGTGCACCGGGCGTCCGAGGCGGCGTCCGCGGTGGAGACGACCGCCAAGGGGGATCTCGCCAAGATCTTCCGCCAGTACTGGCCGTCCCTCCTGCTGTGCGTCTGCCTGGTCGGCGCCTACAACATCACCGACTACATGCTCCTGTCGTACATGCCCACCTATCTGTCGGACGAGCTGGGCTACTCCGAGACGAACGGCCTGCTGATCCTGATCGTCACCATGGTGGTGCTGATGCTGCTGATCAACCAGGTGGGCAGGCTCTCCGACCGCATCGGCCGCAAGCCCGTCCTCATGACCGGCATGCTGGGTTTCCTGCTGCTGTCGGTGCCGGCGTTCCTGCTGATCGGGCAGGGCGGCACGGTGTCGGTGACGGCGGGGATGCTGATGCTGGGGCTGTCCCTGGTGTGCATGCTCGGGACGATGTCGGCGGCGCTGCCCGCCCTGTTCCCGACGGAGGTGCGCTACGGCTCCCTGTCCATCGGGTACAACCTGGCCACCTCGCTCTTCGGCGGGACGACCCCGCTGGTGATCACCGCGCTGATCTCGGTCAGCGGCAGCCGGCTGATGCCCGCCTACTACGCCATGGCCGCGGCGCTGGTCGGCGTGGTCTCCGTGGTGTGCATGAAGGAGACCGCGCGCCGGCCGCTGGCGGGGTCCCCGCCCGCCGTGGCGACCGCGCAGGAGGCGGCGCAGATGGTGGAGAGCCAGGCACCCGCTCCCCGGTTCTGACCCGCCGGACCCCAAGCCGCGCGGCCCGCACCGCCGCGGGCCGTCGCTCCCGGACCCGCCGGCGTGCGGGTCCGGGAGCGTTGCTCACAGGTGCGGCCGGTGCCCCCGCTCCTGGTGGGGGAAGCTCTGGTCGGCGCCGGGCAGCGTGGGCCTGGGCAGCGTCGCCACCTCCTCCTTGGCCTTCTCCAGCTGCTCCGCCGTGTCGTGCGGCAGCCGGGGCGGGCGCGGGCGGCTGTGCGAGAAGCGGAAGGGGGAGGTGAAGTCGCCGAACGTCTCACGCCGCCAGGCGCTGATGTTCGGCTCCTCGACGCCGGTGAAGCGTTCGAGGAACCGCAGGGCCGAGGTGTGGTCGAAGGCCTCCGTGGCCACCCAGCCGCCCACGGTCCAGGGTGAGACGACGATGGCCGGTACCCGGAATCCGCCGCCGATGGGCAGGCCCCTGACGAACTCGTCGGGGGTGCCCGCGGGCGGGGTCGGCGGGGCGACGTGGTCGAACAGGCCGTCGTTCTCGTCGTAGTTGAGGATGAACGCGGTCTTGCGCCACACCTTCGGGTTGGCGGCGATGGCCTCGATCTTGGAGGCCACGAAGTCCGCGCCGGCGGCCGGCAGGTAGTCCGGGTGCTCGGACTGGTGGCTGGTCGGCACGATCCAGGAGACCGCGGGCAGGCGGTCGGCGCGTGCGTCGTCCTCGAAGGTGCCCTCCGGCTGCGGCCGTACGCCCCGCTCGTACAGTTGCGAGCCCGGCCGGGCGTCCTTGAAGGCGGCGAACTGCTCCAGCAGGTTGCATCCGTAGTCGTCGTCCTGCTGGTACACCTTCCAGGTCACCCCGGCGGCCTGCAGCCGCTCCGCGTACGTCGTCCAGCGGTACGGCTTCGGGGCGGTGTTGTCGATGATCGGGCCGCCGCGGGTGCCGCCCGGGTCGATCGTCCCGGTCATCCACATCAGCCGGTTCGGCCAGGTCGGCCCGAAGACCGAGCTGAAGTAGTTGTCGCAGACGGTGAAGGTCTCGGCGAGAGCGAACTGGAACGGGATGTCCTCGCGCGTGTAGTAGCCCATGACGTAGGGCCCGTTGACGCCGTCCGCCTTGCGGTGCGCGGGCAGCCAGCGGTCCATCCTGCCGCCGTTCCACGCCTCGTGCTGCACCGACCAGGCGTGGCTCGTCGAGGGGATGGCCTGCGCGCTGGACCTGTGGGTGTCGAGGTGGAAGGGCAGGAGGTAGCCCCGGGGGTTCTCGGCGTCCGGCTGGTAGAAGACCGACCGGCCGCCCTCGAGCCTGAGCGCGTCGCGGTCGCCGAAGCCGCGTACCCCCTTGAGGGTTCCGAAGTAGTGGTCGAAGGACCGGTTCTCCTGCATCAGCAGGACGACGTGCTCGATGTCGCGCAGCGAGCTGTGCCGGGGCGGCTCGGCGGCGACGGCCTTCTGGACGCTCGGTGGGAGGAGGGAGAGCGCCGCGGCGCCGCCCAGCGCGCCGGCGGCCGAACCCAGGAGTCTGCGGCGTGTCAACTCTGCCATCTGTGCTCCTTCTTGAGCGGATGAGGCTCTCACGCGTCACGGTCCGCCCGGAGGTGGACGGGCCGCCGACCCGTATCTGCCCACTGCGGCGAGGGGAAATTGGGGCGGCGGGTGAACAAGTGACCAACGTGTGCACAGCGGTTGACCAAGCCGTGGCCCACGCCGGCGCGGCGCCACCGGCTCGCGGCCCACGGCTCCGGAGCGCCCGCCCCCTGGGGGCCCGCGCGTCGTGAGCGGCCGGACGTCATCCGGGTTGCCTCGCAGATGTCCCGGTTTCGTCACCAAGTGGCACTGTCGTCACAGACGTTGCCTTCGCGGCCGTCGTCCCTGCTAGGAAATACGTCGTCACTGACCGACGGGTCGCCCGAGGGGGGCTCGCGGGTCATGTCGTACCGGCCCGCGAGGGCCGCAGGGGGAAGAGGTAGCACCGCAATGAACCGCACACGCACGGCCGTCGCGGCCCTGGTCACCACCGGCGTCCTCACCACCGCCCAGCTGGGACTGGCGGGTGCCGCCTCGGCGGCGACCGCCACCCCGCAGAGCTCGGGGTGCCCGGTCGACATCGTCTACCCGAGCCGGTTCTACGTGGACCACAACGGCTGGGTGACGGGCGGCGGCCTGTACTTCGGCGTCAGGAGCAGGACCAGCCGCAGCTACAACAACGTCACCTTCACCGTGACCGACGTCCGCAACCTCCGCTTCGGTCCGGCGACGGCCAAGGGCGGCCGGATCAGCCACCGGACGTCGAAGACCGTGTCCGTCTCCACGCGGACCTTCAAGGGAAAGGCGAGCCTCGGCTTCAAGGTCCGCACCCACCTGCTCAACACCCGCAACTACAAGCTGGCGTTCACCCTGCACGGTTCCGGCTGGCGGTGCGCCGTCGGCAGGGCACCTGGGGGTCCTGATCCCGGCCGCGCCCATGCGGCTGTGAGCCGTTCCACCGGTGCCCCGGCCCCCGGCCGGGGCACCGGCATGCCATGATCGCGTTACGCCTTGCGACGGCGGACGAGAGGTACGCTGCGAAGGCCGGAATCCCTGGGCACGACACCCCCGGGAGCGGCACACGCGGCCGGGAGAAGGGTGGTGTGCAGGGATGGACTGGCGCGACTTCGCCGAACAGATGGCCGACCTCGCCCGGCGTCTGCTGGCCCAGGACTCCCCGGCGGCGACGCTCGACGAGATCGCCTCCGCCGCGGTCGAACTCATCGACGGGTGCGAGGCCGCGGGGATCCTGGCCGTGCGCAAGGGGCGCGCCGTGAGCCTGGCCGTGACCGGGCAGATGGTCGAGGAGTCCGACCGCCTGCAGGGCGAGCTCGGTGAGGGACCCTGCTTCGACGCCGCCCGCCGGGTCAACGGCGACCGGGTGTTCCGCATCACCGACCTCAGCGTCCCGCAGCCCGGCTGGCCGCGGTACGCGCCGGCCGCCAGGGAGCTGGGCATCGGCAGCATGATGGGCTTCCTGCTGTACACCGACGACCAGGACTTCGGGGCGCTGGACTGCTACTCCAGCCGCCCCGGCGCCTTCACCCAGGAGAGCGAGACGGCCGGCTGGCTGCTCGCCTCGCACGCCGCCGTCGCCCTGGCCGGCGCCCGCACCGTCGACCAGCTGGAACACGCGCTGGAGACCCGGCACGCCATCGGCGAGGCCATGGGCATACTGCGCGAGCGGCACCGGCTCAGCGAGGAGGACGCGTTCGCCGTGCTGCGCCGCATCTCCCAGCACCACAACGTCAAACTCCGCGACGTCGCCCAGAACATCCGCCAGAAGGCCCCCCACAAGCCCTGACCAACGGCCCGGCCACGTGCTCGGGCCACGGCCCGGCCGCAAGCCCGAGCCCCCGACTGGGCCCGGCCCGGCCCCCGCCCGCACCGCGCCGCCGCCGGACGGGCTGGGCCCGCACCACCCGGACGGCCGTACCGGGGAGCCGGACGGCGGGCCCGCTCGCACCGCGCCGCCGCCGCGGGGTGCCGCGC
>NZ_JBHJUW010000197.1:0-12178 GCF_042268205.1 Streptomyces sp. NPDC056160 | reverse complement strand
CGGTTGGAAGACACCCGCCGAAGCACTCAACGAGCAGCTACAGTTGATTCAACAAGCCGGTGTTGCAACGACCGCTTGAATCCGGTCAGTACACGTCCGTGAAGCTCACAACCCGCCTGGTCAGGGCCGGTATCCAGGCGTCCATGGGCTCGGTCGGCGACTCGTTCGACAATGCCCTGGCGGAGAACCTGTGGATGGTCATCAAGACCGAGTGCATCCGCGGCCGCGTCTTTGCCACCAGGGCCGAAGCGAACCTCGCGCTCTTCGAGTACATCGACGGCTTCTACAACCCCGCATCCAGAAACGGCTCGGCTACCTCAGCCCGATCGAGTACGAGGAGAAGCACTACGCCGACCAGGCAGCGACCGAACAAGTGAAACTGAAACCACGTCAACCTGCTCTGACCAGCTAGTCAGCCACTCCCGCACTGCGGGGGAACCTCAGATACGGCCTGGTGCAGATGTTGCCGCTTGACCGTGTTTTGGTCGGCTGCGAATCCTCGCGGGTCGGTGCCTTCGGTGGATTCCACCATCCAGACCAGGGATACCGGCATCTTCAGATGGTGGCCGTCATCACCATGTACGGGCCTATGGAGCGCCGGAATCCCGAGCGTCCCGAGCTGGCTCTTCTCGATCTACTCCGGGCGTACGCGCATGACTGCCTTCACTACGGCTCGCGTCGGCGGTATGTGGAAGTGGCGGGAATGCCTGTCCGCACTCAGTACGGAATCAACTACCGCCGCACAGGCGGTCAGTCCTACTCGGCTGCCGACCGGCGCGGAAGTCACCACACGCGGAACCTCGGAATCGTCATGGAAGGCGCGTGCGACAAGGAGGCGCGCTCCATCACCCGGCAGACGGCAGAACGCTTCGGCGTGGCCGAGCCTTCAGGCCCTCTCGGCGCACTGGCGTTCCGAGACGTGACGGGGACACTGACGGAGGATGACACCGGGCACGCGGCCGGGCCGCTGGGGAGCGAAGAGCAGACCCGATACGCGGCGGCCTTGAGTGGCTACGAGAGGGGCGTCAATCGCCGGTACGCACACTTCCTTGAGGAGTTCGCCCCCGGGGAAGAGAGCGAGTGTCACACGCGCCTCCTCGCGGCCATCATCAGCGGCGACGTGACGGCGCTGGGAACGTGGCTGGACGAACGGCATGGCCCCGGCACCTTCATGGGCCTGTTCCGAACACCAGGGTACTTCGACCCCGGCTTGACCGCCTGAGCGGTCCTTCGTCGGCCCCCGTCGTGTGCTTCCCCCGTGGCGCATGGCGGGGGCTTTCCGCTGCCCAGTGATCCTGGGGAAATCCTGGGGAGACCCCCTGTGAAGGGGCCTTTCATGCAGGTCACAGCCGTATGACCTGTAAAGCACCCAGATCTACGAAGGGACCAACCAGATCCAGCGCATCGTGGTGGCCCGGAACCTGCCGTAGCCCACGCCGGCCCGGCGCGGATCCGCGGCGGGAGTACACCAGTCGGGTCAGCAGCTCGGCGTTGACGATGCCCCGGGTCTGCGGTGTGGACGGGACGTGCAGGGAGAGGATGCCGGAGTCGGCGACGAGGGTGTCCAGGTCGGTTCTGTCGGCGCCGTCGGGCCAGTCGGTGGCGTGTGGGTCGTGCGCGATGATGCGGCCGAAGACAGGTGCGGCGATGCGGGTCAGGGTCCGGGCGATGCGCCCCAGGCCCAGCACCCCCAGGGTCAGGTCACCGGCACGGCACGGGATGTCGGTGAAGTCCTGGCTCCAGCCGCCTGATCGCACCACCGCGTCGGCCTGGGGCAGCCGAAGAACATCGACTACGGCTACCCGAGCGCGGACATCGGCCACATCTTCGTCCTCGATGTCCCCACCACCGGGCAGCTCCATGCGCGCTGACCCGGTGTACTGCAGCGACTCTCCCAGCGCACGGTCGGCAGGACCGGCCCCCGGGTCACACCGGGCCGCTCCGGCAGGGCGCGCCCGACGCACCCTGCGCTGGTAAGCCGGTAACTGCCCGAGCACGTACGGGTGGTGTCCGTGGGCAGCGGACGCCCGGTGACGCCGGCGGAGCCGATGAGTACCTCGTTCTCCGGAATGCCCGGAATCTCGGCGACATGGCGGACGGCCCGGCCGCCCGCCCACCCGAGTCCACCGACTCCGCCTCGGCCTTGGGCTGGCGACCGTAGCCGCAGCCTGATCTCGACTTCGCCGGCGGAATCAGTGATCAGTACTTTGCCAGGATCGGGCGCCGTGCGGGCCGGGACCGGAGCTGAAGCACGAGGTGTGGTTGGTGCGCAAGTCGACTGGGGGAATTTCGCCCGGCGGCCGGGCCGATGGCTCAGAACTGCAAGAATGGCCGGGTCAGCCGTTTGGCGTACGGCGGCGCTTTACGGGTGTCCCGACGCGTACGCCTCCGACGAGTGGGAAGCCCTCAGCCATGACCGCTCAGCGCAGCTCCCGGGAGCGCACTGCTTTCGTCCACCAGCTCAAGATCGCTCTGGTGGGGATGAAACCTCCGGTGTGGCGACGGCTGGTGGTGCCTTCGGACATCGCCCTGGGCTCACTACACGATGTGATCCAGGTGGCGTTCGGCTGGGAGGACATGCACCTGCACGCCTTCGAGGACCGCTCCGGCGGGCGGTACGCCCCTCCGGAGGACCTCGACATCCAGGTCTTCGACGAGGAGGAGGCCGTCCTCGCGGATGTCCTGCCGGGCATCGGCGACCGCATGGACTATACATACGACTTCGGCGACGACTGGCTGCACCGGATCACGGTGGAGGCGGTGCGCTCTCCGACGGAGGGTGAGGGGAAGCACGCCGTGTGCGCGGGTGGGCGCATGGCTATGCCCGGCGCGGAGGACCTCGGCGGTGTGTGGGGGCTGGCCGGGCTGCTGGAGCGGTACGCGGACGGGGAGCGGCCGAGCCCCGTGGTCGTCCGACACGGCGGTGAGGAGGGGGCGGAGTACGACGACGGGCTGCACGACGAGGCGCTGGTACGCCTGTACGAGGAGGGCTTCGACCCGGCCGCCTTCGACCCCGCCGAGCTCACCGGCCGGCTCGCGCAGGTGCCGCTGCGCGGGGCGGTGGGCACAAAGCGCAAGAGGCACCGCGGGCCGGGCGGGCGCCAGGCTCCGCCGGGGATGTACCGGTGCGAGTGCGGTGCCCTGCACCCGCTGCCCGGAGGCGCGGGACCGTTCGCCGAAGACGACGAGCCGGACGACGAGGTGTCGCTGTCCGATGTCCTGGGCGCCATGGGCCTGCGGTTGCCGGCCGTGCGGCTGCCCGGTGAGGCGGAGCTGGCCCGCATGGTGCACGAGGTGCCCGCCTTCATGGCGGCGGTGCGGCTCGGGCACTGGTGCGGCGGAGAACGAGGGTCCCGAAGGGCTTCCGCAGAAGGGCGGTGGCGGGAGACGGGCGGGCGGGAGCTGACCCCGACGGGGGTGCTGCGGCCGAAGCTCGCCCGGCAGGCCGTGGAGGAGGCCGAACTGTGGCGCGCCGCCTCCGACGGGTGGAGTGATGCCCAGGAGCGGGCCGCGCGGCTGGCGAAGGTCCGCAGCGCGACTGACATGGAGCCGCTGGCTCTGCCCTGGGACTGGGCGCTGAACTGTGGTTTCGTCGAGGTGGAGGGCAACCGGGCGTACGCCGGCGACGAACTGCCGGACCAGGACGACGACGCGGCGCTCCTGTCTGTCTGGCAGGAAGCGGTGGCGGGCGCGGCGGTCGAACTCTGCCTCTCCTTCCCCGCGTTGGACGAGTTGCTGGGCGGGCTGCAGCCGCTGCGGGAGCTGGCCGAGGACGCCCCGCCGCTGGTGTTCTTGATGCTGATCGCGGCGTACGGGCTGCCCGACGGGGAGTGGCTGGACGTCGCCGGCTTCCTCACCGACGGCATGGAAGGGCTGCCCGAAGGCCCGGCCCGGCGACTGGTCTCGGCGCTCCTCATCGACCAGTACCACGACACCGCCGGGACTCTGGAGCTGTTCGGCGCCGCCGAACGCGAGGGCCACGAGCCTTTGCCGACGGACGCCGTGTTCACCCTGCTGCTCGACGGGCCCGACGGCGGCACGGGGGGGCACGCCGTCCGCCGGCCGCTTCCGGCTCACCGCGCTGGGCCGCTCCGGTCTGCGCGCGCTGCTGGTGGCGGCGGGCGCCCCGGCACCGGTGATCGGCTCGTTCGCCCAGGCGGACGCCCGCGCACTGCTGGCCGCGCTCGGCTCGTATCCCTCCGAGACAGACGTGGCGACGGAGGTGGCAGGCTGGCTGGCGGCTCGTTCCGCCGTGGACGCGGCTGTCCAGGTGGTGGACGCCTGCGACGGTACGGAGCCGGCCGACGCCCTGCGCCGGCTTCAGGCCCCGCGGGTGCTGGCCGCCGTACTGGAGGCGGACCGCACCGGGCGGGCGAAGTCGGTGCTGCGCAAGGCAGCCCTCTCGAAGGTCACCGGCTGCGCCCACGCAGCGGCTTCCATGCTGCGCCGGATCGGCGAGCCTGCCGAGGGAGAGGCCGCGTGGGGCCTGGAGTGGATGCTGGTGGACGGTGTGCTGCCGTTCGCCGGGGCGGGGGAGCAGCTGCTGCGCGAACGGCTGCTGACTGGCCCCGAGGAGGGCAGGCGCCCGCTCGATCAGCTGGCCGAGCGCGCAGACGACCTGTGGCGGGCCGGCCACCCGCACGCCGGCGAGGTGCTCGGCGCGCTGGCCGATGCTGTCAAACCCGTCGACAAGTCCCTGGCCAAGCGACTGCGGAAGGCCGCGTTCAAGGCGGGGAGCGCCAAGTGAGTCTGCTTGTGAGGGAGACCGGCGCCGAAGCCGCACCGCTCGCCGACCCCGCTGCCACCGCCTGGGCCTGCGAGTACCTCGTCGCCGACGGCTGGGCGGCCGTGTTCGCCCCTGCCGAGCCGGGACAGCCGGCCCGGCTCGGCCGCCTGGTGCTCTACCGGCCCGCCGCCGACGCCCGCCGCGTGCCTGCCCAGGCCGCCGCGCCGGAGGCGGTGGAGCGGGTTCGGCTGGAGCTGGTCCTGCCGCACGGCGCCGGGGTGCGCACCCGCACCGTCGAAGGGTGGGCCCTCGGCCCGGGCGCCGCGCTCGCCCTCCTGCTCGATCTGCCCGGGAGCGGCGTCCATCCGTCGCTCGTCGCGTGGGCAGCAGTCGCCCGCTGCGGCCTGCGGCTGCTGGGCGAGGGACGCCTGTATCCGGCGCTGACCTCCGACACATACACCACCTGGCGCTTCGGGCCGCCCGGTGCGAGCGGCAAGCGGGACCTGGACGCGCTGGCCGCCGCCCTGCCGCCGTACGCCCACAACCTCCCCGCTCCCACGGCGGGCGAGAAGACCGTACGAATCGCCGAACCGACTGCTCTGGTAAGGGAGTTCTGCGACGCGCTCGCGGATGCTCTGCCGCGCCCCCCGGCCGCCGGCCGGGCCGTGCCCGGCAATCCCTACGCCGACCGTGCGACCGTCCTGCATCCGCGCCTGGCCCAGTGGGCAGCCGAGACCGCGGCCGAGCGGGCCGCGCAGATCAGTGTGGAACTGCGGGTCGAGCTCCCGGCCGGGCGGCGCCGCGTCTTCCATGCGGTGCTGCAGCTTCGCACCGCGGCCGACCCGTCCCTGGTTCTGGACGCTGCCGAGCTGTGGGCCGACCCGGTTCGCGCGCAGCATCTGCTCGGTCCGCGCGTGGAGGAAGAAGCGCTGCTCGCGCTGCGCCGCGCCGCCCGCGCCTGGCAACCGCTGACTCGCCTGCTCGCCGAGGCCGCCCCCAGCGCGCTGCGGCTCGACGACGAGGAGGCCATGGAGCTGCTGGGGGACGCCACCGACGCGCTGCATTCGGCGGGCGTACGGGTGCACTGGCCGCGTGAGCTGGTCAAGTCCTTCGAAGTCAGGGCGGAGATCGGGGCGGCCACCGCGCCTGGCGCGACCACGGACACCCTGCTGGGCCGCGACGCCCTGCTCGACTTCTCCTGGCAGGTCGCGCTCGGCGGTGAGAAGCTCACCGAGACCGAACTCGACCAGCTCGCCGAGGCCCGCCGCCCGCTGGTCAAGCTGCGCGACCAGTGGGTGGTCGCCGACCCGAAACTCGTGGCCCGCCTCAAACGCCGGCGCGGCCGGGAACTCGCCCCGTTGGACGCACTCCAGGCGGTGCTGACCGGAGAAGTGGAATGGGACAGCGAGCGCGTGGAGGTGGAGGCGGCCGGCGCCTTCGGTGAGCTGGTCGCCCGGCTGCGCGCCCCCGAGGGCCGCGCGCTGGTCCGTGCACCGCAAGGCCTGACCGCCACCCTGCGCGGCTACCAGCAACGGGGCCTGGCCTGGCTCGCGGACATGACCCGCCTGACCCTCGGCGGCGTACTCGCCGACGACATGGGCCTCGGCAAGACCGTCACGCTGCTCGCCCTCCATCTGCACCGCCAGGAGCAGCCCGACACCGCGGGCCCCACCCTCGTGGTCTGCCCGGCCTCACTGCTCGGCAACTGGCAGCGCGAGGCCGCCCGCTTCACCCCTACCGTGCCGGTACGCCGCTACCACGGCGGCGAGCGCACCCTGGACCACCTCGCCGGGAACGAACTCGTCCTGGTCACCTACGGTGTGCTGCGCCGCGACCGGGAGCGGCTCGCCGCCATGAAGTGGTCGCTGATCGCCGCCGACGAGGCCCAGCACGTCAAGAACCCGTACGCCACCACCGCCCGCGAACTGCGCGCCCTGCCCGCCCGCGCCCGCGTCGCGCTCACCGGCACCCCGGTGGAGAACAACCTCTCCGAGCTGTGGGCCCTGCTCGACTGGACCACACCCGGCCTGCTCGGCCCGCTGTCCGCCTTCCGTGACCGTTTCGCCAAAGCCATCGAGCGCGGCGCGCTGGGCGCGGGCGACGACGCGGAGACCGCCGAACAGGCCCGGCAGGCCGCCGAGCAACTCACCCGTCTCACCCGCCCGTTCCTGCTGCGCCGCCGCAAGGTGGACCCCGGCATCGCCCCCGAGCTTCCGGCCAAGACCGAGACCGACCATCCCGTCGCCCTCACCCGCGAGCAGGCCGCCCTGTACGAGGCGCAGGTGCGCGAGGCGATGGCCCTCATCGAGAAGGCGGACGGCATCGCCCGCCGCGGTCTGGTACTCAAACTCCTCACCGCGCTCAAACAGATCTGCAACCACCCCGCCCACTACCTGCGCGAGGCAGGCCCGCTGCCCGGCCGCTCCGGCAAGCTGGAACTCCTCGACGAACTGCTCGACACGGTGGTGGCAGAAGGCGAGGGCGCCCTGGTCTTCACCCAGTACACGCAGATGGGTAAGCTCCTTCAGCGGCACTTCGCCGACCGCGGCGTGCGCGCCCGCTACCTGCACGGCGCCACAGCTGTCCCCCGGCGCGAGGAGATGGTCGCCGCCTTCCAGCAGGGCGAGTTCCCCGTCTTCCTGCTTTCCCTGAAGGCCGCCGGCACCGGCCTCAACCTCACCCGCGCCACCCACGTGATCCACTACGACCGCTGGTGGAACCCCGCCGTCGAGGACCAGGCCACCGACCGTGCCTACCGCATCGGCCAGGACCGCCCCGTCCAGGTCCACCGGCTCACCACGCAGGGCACCGTCGAAGACAGGGTCGCCCGCCTGCTCGGCGCCAAGCGCGCCCTCGCGGACCAGGTCGTGGCCTCCGGCGAGGCCGCCCTGACCGAACTCTCCGACGCCGACCTCGCCGAACTCGTCGCGCTCTCCAAGGAGTTCGAGGCATGACCCCCGCCCGCAAGGCTCCCCGTACCGGCAGCCGCGCCTTCGCCGCCACCTGGTGGGGGCAGGCCTGGGTGGACGCCCTGGAGGCCTCCACCCTCGATTCCGGCCGCCTCTCGCGCGGCCGCACCTACGCCCGCAAGGGCATGGTCGGCCCGGTCACCGTCACCCCCGGCGTGCTGCGCGCCGAGGTCGAGGGCAGCGCCCCCTGGCCGTACGACGCCGCGGTGCGCCTGCGTGTCCTCACCGATGCCCAGTGGGACACCCTCCTCGACGCCATCGCCGCCCGGGCCGGGCGCACCGCCGCCCTCCTCGACGGCGAGATGCCCGCGGACCTGGTCGACGACGCCCGCACCGCCGGCGCTCCGCTGCTGCCGGAGGCGAGCGAACTCGACCCCGAGTGCTCCTGCCCCGACTGGGGCTACCCCTGCAAACACGCCGCCGCCCTGTGCTACGCCACCGCCGCCCACCTCGACGACGACCCCTTCTGGCTCTTTACCCTCCGTGGCCGCACCAAGGACGCCGTCCTCGCCGCGCTGCGCACCCGCCGCCAGACCCGCACCGGCGCCGCACCCGAAACCGGCGGCACACCCCACGGCCGGGGCGTCCCCGCCCGCGACGCGTTCGCCTCCTTCAACGGCCTCTTCACCCCGCCCGCCCCACAGACCGAGGGAGCCGAGGAAGCGCCCGCCGACCCCACCGATTTCGGGTCGGCTCTTTCCCCCCTCACCACCACGCCCCCGCCCGACGCCCCTTTCACCCTCGACGACCTCGAAGCCCTCATCCGGGACACCGCTCAGCGCGCCCGCGCCCTCGCGGCCGGGCACACCGCCTCCCTCATCTGCACCCCACTCGACGACGCCGTACGCCTCGCCGCGAGCGGTGTCGGCGAGCACTGGTTCCACCAGCTCGTACGCGCCACCGGTCTGTCTCCACTCGACTTCGCCCTCCTTGTCCGCGCCCAGCGCCACGGCGGCCCCGCCGGCGTCGCCGTCGCCCGAGCGCCTTTCACCCCCGACTCCGCCGCCATGGCCGCCGCTCGCGCCGCCCTCTCCGACCCCGACAACGCGGAGAGCGAAGACGACACCGCGGGCACCGTGCGGGTGCGCGTCTGGCGCAACCGTCTCACCGCCGATGACGAGGGCATCCAGATCCGCCTCGGCCCCGACGGCCGATGGCATCCCTGCATCCGCGAAGGCCGCGGCTCCACCGCCCGATGGTGGCCCTGCGCCCCCGCCACAGCCGACCCCGTTGCCGCTCTCGTCGCAGCCCGCACCGTTGCCCGCACCGCCGCCACGCGGAACTGAAGGATTAAGCTGGTCGGGGCGCCCGAAGGAGGACACGATGACGACCGCATGGGACGCGCTTCCGCCCTGGATGCTGCCGCCTCGGCCGAGTGGTTGGGAGGCCGATGACCTCGACAACGCACCCGACCTCCCACGACACACCGAGCTGATCGATGGAGCGCTGATCTTCATGATGTCCCCGCAGCGGTCCTGGCACGCCCGCGTCGTCACCCGGCTCACGACCGCACTGGACCATCAGGCTCCCGAGGGATTCGTGATCGACCGGGAGATGACGGTCAAGCTGAACGAGAAGAACCGGCCCGAGCCCGACGTCCTCGCTGTCACGGCCCCGTACGACCCGAACCGTACGTACTACCTCCCCGACCAGGTCGCCCTCGCCATCGAAGTCGTCTCGGACGAGTCCGCCGACCGCGACCGGTCGCTGAAGCCGTTCAAGTACGCGCAAGCGGGTATTCGGCACTACTGGCGTGTCGAGGAGGAAAGCAGCCTCCCCGTCATCCACACGTACGAGCTGGACGACACCACCCACGCCTACGTAGCCACCGGTATCAGCCGCGATCGGATGAAGACTTCGGTCCCTTTCGACATCGACATGGACTTGCCCGGTCTCGTCCGCTGACCGGAATGCCGTTCAGCCCTGGGTATTCAGTGGAGTTGGGCTTCTGACACCCCGGTAGCAGAAAATTATCGTGACCTGCGAGGATGCGAGTGTCGAAGTCATATCGTCGCCAGCGTCATTGCATGATCGCGATCTGTCCAGGTTCGTCAGGTGAGGCCGAGAGCCTGTAGGGGCCAGGGTTTCGACGCAGTCGCGTGCCGCCCGGTTTGTGATCATCCGAGGCCGAGGAGCGCGAGGGGTCGGTCGGGGTCGCGGGGTTGCGGCGCAGGCCGACCGCGAGGTTCTTCGTTCCGGCTGCCCGTAGGGCGCCGATGGCGAGGTTGCGCCAGGTGGCCATCGCGCGGGGCGCGTTTCCGGTCCGCACTTGCGAGGCGTCCCCGGCGAAGGTGGTATCGCGGACGCGGTGCAGGGCCTCGATCGTCCAGTGGCCGCGGACGAGCCGGGCGAGCTGGGCCGGGGTGGCCTGCTCGGCGGTCAGGCTGGTGACGGCGTAGACCGTCTTGACGGTGGTCTTGCCCGTCTTGTGATCGGTGTGGCGGCGCTTGATCTGGACGGCCTGGCGAGCCCCGGGGAAGAGGAGGTAGTTCACAGTGGCGACCTCGATCCGACGGATCTCCGAGCGGCCGTGGCCGATGCCCTTGGTGCGGGCCGCAAGCTGGCCGTCGTGCAGTCCATGGACAGAGTCGGATCTTGTTTCGACTGTGAGGATGATCAGGTGCCGCTTCGGGCGGTGGCCTGACCCGTGTTTCGACTGGCGTTGTTGCCTTTGCGTTGATCTGTCGGCCACTGCCTGGAGCGGTACTCGCTGCCGCCGGGCAGGGGATGTGTCCCGATAGGGGCCTTCGCGACAGGCACCGTCACAGTCTTGACCGCCCCGGCCCGGCGACGGCCACCCGCACCCGAGGCGATCAGGAGACAGGCGACCTTGCCCAGCATCACGCAGTCCGCTGCCCCGTGTCACATCCCGGCCGACGCCGCCGGGGAAGTCCTGCTCGGTGTCGATACCCACAAGGACGTCCACGCCGCGGCCGTCATCACCACACTCGGCGTCACTTTGGATGGCCGTACCTTCCCGGCGACTGCTGAGGGATATCGTCAACTCGTTTCCTGGGCCCGCTCGTTCGGCTTGCTGCGACGCGCCGGTATCGAGTGCACCGGTTCCTACGGAGCCGCTCTGACACGGCACCTGCGCACCGAAGGTATCGAGGTGACCGAGGTCAACCAGCCCGACAAGGCGGCCCGACGGCGCCACGGCAAGAGCGACGCCGTCGATGCCGAAGCCGCCGCCCGCGCCGTGCTGTCCGGCCGGGCCACGGCCACAGCGAAGACGAGCGACGGCCCGGTGGAGATGCTGCGGCTGTTCAAACTGGCCAAAGCGTCCGCGATCAAATCCCGCACCCAGGCCATCAACCAGCTCAAGAGCATCCTGGTCTGCGCGGACGCCGAACTTCGCGAGTCTCTGGCCGGGCTGAGCAACCCGAAGCTGTTCCAGCAGTGCGCGGCACTCACGGGGTCGGAGATTTCCGGGCCGGCAGGGGCCGCGCGGCACACCTTGAAACTGCTGGCGCGCCGCATCCAGAGCCTGACTGAGGAGGTCAACGACCTTACTGGGCGGATAGCCGAAGCGATCACGGCGAGCACTCCTGGACTGCTCGAGGTGAACGGTGTCGGTTTGGACAGCGCCGCGGCCCTGCTCATCGCTGCTGGGGACAACCCCGAACGCCTCGGCAACGAAGCATCCTTCGCCGCCTTGTGCGGCACCAGCCCGGTCGAGGCCTCCTCCGGCAAGACCCAGCGCCGCCGGCTCAACCGAGGCGGTGACCGCCAGGCCAACGCCGCCCTCTTCCGGATCATCCTCAGTCGCCTACGCTGGGAAAACCGTACCCAGGACTACATGCGCCGACGCCTCGCCGAGGGCAAGACCCGCCGCGAAATCATCCGCCGCCTCAAACGGTACGTCGCACGAGAGATCTACCGACTCATCGTCCCCAAGGCCACCGTGGCAGACCGCACGGAACCAGCCCGAGACGCCGCTTGACATCCATAGGGGCATCAACGCTATGGCCGAGTCATTCTTCGGCGCCCTGAAGAACGAGCGTGTATCACGCGTGACTTACCTGACACGCGAGGCCGCCCGGCAGGGCATCACTCGCTACATCGAATTCTGGTACAATCGTAAACGCCTCCACTCGGCGGTAGGTTACCGCCCTCCGCGCGAAGTCCACGCCGAGTACGAGAAGTTGCGAATCGCCGCGTGAAATAGACGGTCAGTAGCCTGTCCGGAAAATGCGAGGCCCCTCAGTGGCGTCGAGGTAGACGTAGGGGAAGCGGATGTGGTCCAGGGGCCGGGTGCGGAACACGTTCAGCTCTACGTCGAGGTCGCCGCAGATCCGGGAGACCTCGCTCTTGGAGATCCCGGTGTCCCCGCCGAGGGCCTTGACCAGGTCGTCCACGCTGCGGGTGGACACGCCCTGCACGTATGCCGGGTCTTCAAAGTTGAGCGGTGCGGAGGTGTCCGCGGGCTCGGCGGGTGGTGACGCAGCGTGTGCGTAGGCGCTGGTTCGTAGCGTTGCGGAAC
>NZ_JBHJUW010000196.1:0-12316 GCF_042268205.1 Streptomyces sp. NPDC056160 | reverse complement strand
GGTCCGTACGCCCGCGAAGGGCGTACGGACCCGGCGGCGTTCATGACGCCTGTCCGTCAGTTCCTGGACCACTTCTGGTTGGAGGTCCCGGCGCAGGACCACAGTTGCAGCCGGGAGCCGTTGGACGTCCGCTTGTCGCGCACGTCCACGCACTTAGTCGCGAGGATGCTGACGAGGTCGTGCCGGGCGTTGAGACGGAACTGCTGCGCGGGTCCGCCGTTGCAGTAAGCCAGTTGGACGGTGGTGCCGTCGGCGGTGGAGGCGCCCGCGGCGTCCATGCAGAGCCCGAAGGCGCGGATGGTGCCGTCCGAGGCGAACGTCCACTTCTGGGAACCGGCGCCCGAGCAGTCCTGGATGTCCAGTGGGGACCCGTCCTTGCCCTTGCCTCCGACCACGTGGATGCAACGGCCCGAGGCGTGGCCGATGATGCCGGTACCGGCCGACGAGGGGGACGACGCGGACGACGTTCCCGAACCGGACGTGGCCCCGTTGCCCGAGGAACTTGATCCCTTCTGCGTCGGGTGGGCCACGGGGGCGGACTTGGTGCCGCCGCCCTTTGCCGGTGACCCCGCCGGAACCTGGGCGCTCCCGGCCTTGCCGCCCCCGCCCTTGCCGCTACCGGACACGGCCGTCCCCTTGCCGGAGCCGCCGTCCTTCGCAGCACCCGCGTGGCCCTTCGTGCCCTGCGGGTGTACGGCGTCCGGGCGGTTGTCGGCCGTACCGCCGCTGGGCGTCGCGCCGGACGGGCTGGCGTCCGGCAGCGGCAGGGCGCCGGGTACGCCCGCGCGGGGCTCGTTGCCGCCGTCGGGGGCGAAGACCGAGGCGGCGGGGGCCTGCGGGGCCGCGGCACCGGTCGAGCCACCGCCGCTGTGGAGACTCACCACCACACCGGCCACCAGGACCACCCCCGCGACCGCCGCCGCCGTGAGGACGCCGCGGTGCGTGCCGCGCAGCAGGGCCCGGGGCGAACGCCGCGCGGTGGCGCCGGACTCGGCCGCGCCCGCGGCGGGCGCGGCTTCCGGGGAGGCGGTGGTCCCCGCGGACGCCGATGCGGGGGTCTCCGGCTCCCGGTTGCCGGTGTCCGTCTCGCTCTTGTGCTCCGGAGCACCTCCTTCGCCGGTACCGGCGGCGCCCTCGGCCGCGGAGTTCTCTGCCGCGGAGCGCTCAGCCGCGGTGCGCTTGGATGTGTTCCGCTTCGAGGCGCCGCGCTGCTTCGGGGCCGGGGGCGCGGTGGTGTCGGGTGCCGCGGCCACCGGCACGCTCGCGGGTACCGCCCGGACGGGCCGCGCCGGTTCGCTGGATGTCATGAGCTTCCTTTCGGGGAGCACGCGATCCGTGCGCCGTACGGGATCGCCCGGCAGGCCGCAAGCGGTCCTGCACACATGTGTGGGGTGTCTTCGAGGGGTGGTTGCGAGTCATGTGACATGCGACTCATTCCGTGTGGTGAGTTTCGGTCGCGCGGGTAAGGGAGCGGAGCAACGCGTAGACGGTGGACGCCATGTGCCCCGACCTCCGACGCCGTGCGCTCCCTTCCCGGCCCGTCTGCCGTGTGCATACGTATGGCTCGGCATGATGGCGTCACAAAAGCGACAGTCTTCTGGCACCTCGGCCTGTTCAAATGCGTACACGGGGGCCAGATCCGGTCCCCGGTCGCTGCATGACACAGAGCCAGGATGGTTCAGAAAATTATGGCTACGCCCCCCACGGCTGTAAACCGAGCAGACCTGCTCCGGGCCATTATGACGGAACACCGCGACGGGCTCGTCTCGTACGCGGAGAAGATGCTGGGTGATCACGGGCTCGCCGAGGACGTCGTCCAGGAGGCCATCATCCGCGCCTGGCGGAACATCGACCGCCTGCTGGGGATGGAGGGCTCGATACGGGGCTGGCTCTTCACCGTGACCCGGCACCTGGTCATCGACTGGGTGCGCAAACCGCACTCCCGCAGGGAGCTCGTCGGAGCCACGTACAACGACTCGACTAGCGGGTCGGACGGCACCGACTCGGTGCACAACACGTTGGTCGCCAAGCCGCTGCTGCGCACACTGTCGCCCGAGCACCGGGCCGTTCTGGTGCACATCTATCTGTGTGACCGCACCATTCAGGAGACCGCCGGCCTCCTCGGCGTACCGGCCGGAACGGTCAAGTCCCGCCAGCACAACGCCCTGCGCAAGCTGCGCAGCGTGGCGCAGTTCGAAGCCGCCTGAGAGCACCGGGAGGCCGCCGCCCGTCCCGAGGCACCGGCACATGTCGTGTCAGGGGCCGGGCGGGCGCGCGGCCACTTCGAGTGCCTCGCTGAGCTGTTTGCGCAGCGACTCGTCCCGAGGACGGCGGTCGGCGTCCCGGACGAGCGCGAGCAGCACCCTGCGTTCGGCGGCCAGCCAGGCCGCCGCCTCGGCGGGCCCGGCGAACCGCTGCGGGCAGACACCGGGCCGCGGCGGCGGCAGGGCCGTGCTGCCGTGCCGCGGCGCGAGCAGGGAGACGGCCGCTTCCACGGTGTGCAGATAGTGCTCCCACACCCGTGTGTGTGCCTCGGACCGCTCGGCGGATGTGTCCTGCGCACGGCCGAGTTCGGCGGCGTAGGTGACTGGCAGGGGATGCACGGTGTAGTGGCCGGGCGTGGTCTCCGTGAGCAGGCTGTGGTCGGCCAGTTCGGTGAGGTGCCGGTGGGCGGTGTGTGGGTCGGTCGCGGTGAGGCTGGCGGCGGTGGCGACGGTGATGTCCGGGTCCGGGTGCAGGCTGAGGCGGCGGAAGAGGGCGGCAGCGCCGGGGGAGAGGGTCCGGTACGTGCGGTCGAGCGCGTGCCGCAGGTCGGTGTGCGGATCGGGCCCGGTGTAGGGGGCGAGTGTGCCCCCCTGTGCCGCCACATGTGCGGCGAGGGCGGTCAGCGGGAAGTGCGGGTTGGTCTGGGCGCGGGTGGCGGTGAGGGTGAGCGCCAGGGGGTGGCCCGCGCACAGGTCGGCGATTCGCTGGACGGCGTCGGGTTCGGCGCGGGTGCGGTGGGTGCCCAGGCGCCGGTCGAGCAGGCGCAGGCTCTCGGCCCAGCTCATGGGGGACAACGGGACGACGCGGGCGTTGTGGGTGACGGCCAGACCTTCCAGGCGGCGCCGGCTGGTGACGACGGCGAGGCCGGCGGCGGTGGCGGGGAGCAGCGGACGTACGTGTTCGCAGTCACGGGCGTCGTCGAGTATGAGTAGGAGCCGGCGCTCGGCCAGGGTGGCGCGGTAGAGGGCGGTCAGGGCGCCGGCGCTGGTGTGCCGGTCGTGCGGGACGCTGAGGGCGTCGAGGATGTCCCGCATGGCCTGCCCGGTGTCCAGCGGTTCGCGGGTGGGGTGGTGGCCCTGGAGGTCGACGTGGATCCGGCCGTCGGGGAAGCGGTCGGCCGACCGGTGGGCGAAGTGGACTGCCAACGTTGTCTTGCCGATACCCGGCATGCCGCACAGGACCGCCGTCGTGCCGGGGCGGTCCGTGCCAGCCGGGCCGAGCAGTTCTGCCAGTTGTGCGATTTCCGTCTCGTGTCCGGTGAACACTGCGTTGTCTGCCGGGAGTTGGGAGACACGAGCACTCCGTTCCCGCGACAGCGGGGCGGACTTGGCGGATACGGCGAACGCGTCGGCACGGTCGCTGCCGCCGCCGTGCTGGAGCAGGTGCTGCTGGGCGGCGCGCAGACCGGGGCCGGGTTCCACGCCGAGTTCCTCGGCCAGTACCGCGCGCACCGCCTCGAAGTGGCGCAGTGCCTCGCCCTGCCGGCCGGTCGCCGCCAGTGCCGCGATGATCCGTGAGTGCAGGGCCTCGTCGAAGGGGTGGCAGTCCACCGCCACCCGCAGCACGGCCAGAACCTCCTCCGCCCCCTCCGGTGCCGAGGCGAGCACCACGTCGGCGGCTTCCTTCGCCGCCGCGACGAACTCGTGCCCCACCGACACGAGCGCCGGGTGCTGTGCCACCGGTGTGCCCGCCGCCACCACCGGCCCGCGCCACAGCCGCAGCGCCTCCACCAGGCACCGCGCGGCCCGCGCCGGGTCTCCCGCCCGCACCGCGTGCCTGGCCTGGGTCCGCAGCTCCCTGAAGCGCAGCAGATCCGACGTCGAGGCGTCCACGAGCAGCCGATACCCGTCCGCCGCGCGCACCAGGTGTGCCGCCTCCGCCCGGCTCGACAGACCGGGCTCCAGGACCCGGCGCAGCGCGCCGATGTGCCGGTGCATCACATTGACGGCGCTGGGCGGCGGATCGTCCTCCCACAGGACGTCCACCGCCTCGCTCAGCGTCAGTGGCCCCGGCGCACGCAGCAGCAGCAGAGACAGCAGTGCGAGCCGCTTGGGCGGGCCGACCGTCAGCTCCGCTTCCCCGCGCATCGCGCGGACCGTCCCGAGAATCGAGTACCGCACCGCAGCGTCCATCCCGTGCCGTCCTCGCCCTTCCTCGCCCGTCCGACCGTGCCGGTAGCTCGCCGTCGTCACCATCCTAACCGGTGACGAAACCGTCCCACTCGTGGACTCCGGCTGTCAAGCGGCCGGAGTGTGACGAATGTGTGCGCTGATGGCTGCCGTTTCACTTTCGCCCGTCCGTCCGGCCGGCGCATCAGTCACCTGACCATCAGTTCAGGGGCACCCGTACGTCACCTCGGGGGAGCAACGGGAGTGTGCGGCGCGGAACTCTACGTCATCCGGCCGCGACGGAGTGACGTGTTCCACGGCCCGCCGTGCGGGTTGCTCCGAGGTGTGCGCCTTGCTAATCTCCTTGACGTGTTTACTGAAGTCGACAGAGCCTAGTTACGGCGAATCGCCGACCCGCACTGCTCCGGTTCTCCTTCGCCGAGAACCGTCGAGCCTGGGGTCGGCCTCTCCTGCGTGCTCGTGCGTGTCCCGTACGCTGAGCCCGTCCGACACATGTGCCGTGGTCGCCGTGGACCCGTCGAAGGGTTCCGTCGCCGTGCGCCGAGGCGTTCGCCGTCCCGTGTCCTACCTGGTCGGATCCCGCGCTCCCCGTACTTTCGCAGGCACGCTGTGCCGTGTCCGGGAGCGCACACACAGAACCGGAAACACCGCTCATGATGCACAAGAAGTCCCGCTCGCGCACCCGCCACCGCCGGGCCCACTGGAAGGCCGCCCGGCCCGCCCTGGTGGCCTGCGCGAACCCCGCGTGCGGCCTGCCCACACCCGGACACATCGCCTGCCCGCACTGCGGTACCTACCGCGGTCGCCAGGTATTGCCTCCCGCGTCCTGACAACTTCCTTACAGGGAAGTCTCTTTACCCACCCGGCCACGGCCTGCGCGGACAGGGTGCTGTGGTAGCCGCCGTGCCCGCCCGGACCTGTTCCGGTGCACGGGGTGTCTCCCACACGTGCCGCACCGTGCGGGCCGGCCGGGTGCCGGCCGCGGTGCCGCCCGATCCGCCCTCCCCCATGGCATCCGCCGAGGAGAAACATGACGAGGCCGCTGCCCGACACCAGCGCACATGGGGATCTCGCCGCCGTCGTGATCAGGACCGACTACACGGATGGCGACGCCTGGCGGGCCGTCCGGGCGGCGCTCGAAGCTCCCGACGAGTTCGGCGAGCCGGAGCCCTGGATCGTCGACGACCCGGCCTGGGCCGGGTCCGGCGTGGACGAGGCGCTGGCCGGAGTCGCGGCGGACGAGCACCTGAACGAAACGGTCACCGTCGTGTTCCTCGCCGACACGACCACCATGCGCTCCCCCTGCGGCCCCTGCTCGCGGTGACCACCTTCACCAGGAACGACTGCGAGGACGATGAGGGGTACGAGGCACTGACGGAGTACGGACGCGCGTTTCGTACCGAACCGGCGGGCGTGCAGGCGATCAGCACCAACCTCGGACTCGCCGACATGGATCTCCAGGACTTCTCGGCCGGTGCGGCGGCGGCACCGCAGCAGGTGTTCCGCGCCGACTGGCGCACAGTCGGCTGACGGCGTCGACCGGTACACCGCCCCGGGGGCAGAGCAGAGCGGAGGAGCCGGCGCCGACGGCGGACGGGACCGCAGGTACGCGAACTTCCCGCTGCCGCCGCGCTGGTTCAGGCGCCTGCCGCTGGGCAGGTTCCGCAGAACACCGAGGACCCTCACGGTCGGCGCCTGAACGGCGCCGGCTGTCGCGTCCGCGCCCGGCGGCGGTCGGGACGCGGACCCGGCAGCCGGGCCGTGCGGTGCCTCAGACCGCGGCGGGCACGGTCTTCTTGCGGGCGCGGTACGCGGCGGCCTTGATCTTGTTGCCACAGGACTCCATGCCGCACCACTGGCGTCGCATGCCCCGGGAGCGGTCGATGTAGACGCGGGTGCACTCGGGGTTGCCGCACTCCTTCAGCAGGGGCACGTCCGGGCCGCTCAGCAGCTCGACCGCCTCCCGGGCGAGGGTGGACAGCACCTCCTGCGGGCTCGCCTCGGTCCGGCGGCCCTCCGGCGTCAGCTGGGGCACGGCGGACGGGGTACGCGCCGTGCTGTTCACCAGGTCCAGCGCTTCAGCCTCGTACCCCTCGTCCAGGCGGCGCGCGGTGACCAGGTGGTAGATCGCCTCCCGCAGCGCTGCGGCCTGCTCGATGTCGGCCTGCTCGCTCGGAGTAACGGCATCGACGACACCGGACTCCAGGAACCAGGCGTCCAGGCGGTCTGGTGTCGCGAACATTTCAAATCGCAGCGTACGGCGAGCACGCAGCGTAGCGGCGAAATCCAGGACCGGATTGCCGCACACGAAGACATGGTCAAGGTTCATGTCACCATTTTGACAGGTGACTCCCGCCTCTGCAAGAGTCGTCACCTGTCCAGCCGGTTTTCAGTTGTGTGCGGGGTTCACCGTCCCGCACCCACCCGCCCTTCCCGCGCGGAGCCGAGCCGGATCTCCCGGCCCTGCCAGCGCTCGCGCAGCCAACGGTCATGGCTGGCCAGCACGATGGCGCCCGGCCCGGTGCCGAGCGCTGCCTCCAGCTCGTCGCACAGCCGCGGGGAGAGGTGGTTGGTCGGCTCGTCGAGAAGCAGCAACTGCGGCGGCCGGGCCACCAGCAGGGCCAGCGCGAGCCGTCGGCGCTGTCCGACCGAGAGCCGGCCGACTGGTTTGTCCAGGTCCGCCTCGTGCAGCAGCCCCAGTGAACCCAGCGGCACCGCGTCGGCCCGCGCGGCGCCCAGCGCCTGTTCGTACGTGTCGCGGACGGTCCGCTCCGGCCGGTCGAAGGCGGTGTCCTGCGCGAGCAGTCCCACCGTCAGGCCGCGCCGCCGTCTGACCTCGCCCTCCGGCACGAGCCGCCCGGCGAGCACCGCCAGCAGCGTCGACTTCCCGGCGCCGTTGCCGCCGGTGACCAGCAGCCGGTCAGCCGCCGCCACCTCCGCGTCCACCGGCGCGAGCCGCCCCGGCACCCGTACGCCGTCCAGCGCGACCAGCGGTCCGTCGGCGTCCTCGACCGCCGGCGCGGCCAGTACGGTGCTCGCGAACCGCAGGGGTCTCGGCGGCTCACCGACCTGGGAACGCTCCAGCTCCTCCAGCCGGCGGGCCGCGTTGCGCACCCGCCGGGAGATCTGGCTCTGCACCCGGCCGGCCCGGTGGCCGTAGCCCATCTTCTCGGAGTCGCGCGGGCCCCGGTCCGGTGCCACCCGGTGCGCGGTGACCTGCGCGGACACCCGCAGCGCTGCCAGTTCCTCCTGCTCCTCGGCCCAGCGCCGCTCCCAGCGCTCGCGCTCGGCGTGCTTCTGGGCCAGGTACGCGCTGTAGTTGCCGCCGTAGCGGACCGGTCCCTCGACCGCCGGGTCGAGGTCGATCAGATCCGTGCACACCGCGTCGAGGAAGGCACGGTCGTGGCTGGCCACCACGACGACTCCGGGCAGGCCGCGTACCTGCTCCTCGACGAAGGCGGCGGACTCGTCGTCGAGGTGGTTGGTCGGTTCGTCCAGCAGCAGCGCGGTGGGCCGCCGGACCAGCAGCGCGGCCAGCGCGAGCCGTCCGCGCTGCCCGCCGGAGAGCGATCCGAGCGCGCGCTCCGACCCGAAGGCGCCGAGACCGAGGCCGTCTAGGACCAGCGCGGCCCGCCGGTCGGCGTCCCAGACCTTCCGTTCCTGGGCCTGTTCGAGCCGGACGTCGTACGCGTCGAGCAGGGCGGCGTACCCGGGCGCGTCCTCGGCGGTCCGCGCGACTTCTCCAGTGAGGCGTTCGAGCTCGGCGAGGTCCGCGCGGGCCTCGCGCAGGGCGTCGTCGAGCACGTCGGCGATCGTCGCCCCCGCGTCGTAGGACATCTCCTGCTGGAGGATGCCCAGGTCGGGCGGGCGGACGACCTGGCCGGCGTCGGGTTCGTCGGTGCCGGCCAGCAGGCGCAGCAGGGTCGACTTGCCGACGCCGTTCTCCCCGATCAGGCCGATGCGGTGGCCGGGAGAGGCGGTCAGGGAGACCCCGTCGAGCACCCGGCGGTCGCCTAGGGTGCGCACGAGGTCATGGGCGAGCAGGGCGGGCTGAGGCACGGAGAACCTCCGAGGTGTGATCGGTGTGCGGCCCGCGGGGCGGTCTGCGCCTCGGACGCGGGCCCGTGGTCGCACCGGTGGCTCACACCTCGGGGGCAGCCGTCTCCTTCAGCTCGCCGTCGGCCAGCCGCAGCCAGCGGTTCACACCGATCTCCCGCAGGAACCGCTCGTCGTGGCTGACCACGACGAACGCGCCCTGGTAGGAGTTGAGGGCGCTCTCCAACTGGCCGGCGCTGACCAGGTCGAGGTTGTTCGTCGGCTCGTCCAGGAGCAGCAGGTGCGGGGCCGGTTCGGCGCACAGCACACAGGCCAGGGTGGCGCGCAGCCGCTCACCGCCGGAGAGCACGCCGACCGGCAGATGGGCGCGGGCGCCCCGGAAGAGGAAGCGGGCGAGCAGGTTCATCCGCTCGGCCTCCGAGCGCTGCGGCGCGTAGTCGGCGAAGTTCTCGGCGACCGTACGGTTCAGGTCGAGCACGTCCAGCCGCTGCGAGAGGTAGGCGATCCGGCCGTCGGCCCGCTTGATCTCACCGTCCGCCGTCAGGTCGCCGTTCAGCAGCCGCAGCAGGGTGCTCTTGCCGGCGCCGTTGGGACCGGTCAGCGCGATGCGCTCGGGACCCCGGATGCCCAGGTCGACGCCCGCACCGGCGAACACCTCCTTGGCGCCGAGGCGCACCTTCAGCTGTTCGCCGAGGAACAGGTTGCGCCCGGCGGGCACATTGGTCTCCGGCAGGTCCAGGGTGATGCGCTGCTCCTCGCGCAGCGCGCGCCCGGCCTCGTCCAGCTTGGCCTTCGCCTCGCTGACCCGTCCCGCGTGCACCTGTCCGGCCCGGCCCGCCGACTCCTGCGCGCCGCGCTTCATGTTCCCGGCGAAGATACGGGGCAGCCCGGCGTTCTTCAGGTTGCGGGCGGCGTTGCTCTGCCGGCGTTCGGCGCGCTCGCGGGCCTGCTGCATCTCCCGCTTCTCCCGCTTCAGCTCCTGCTCGGCATTGCGGACGTTCTTCTCGGCGACCTCCTGCTCGGCCCGGACCGCCTCTTCGTACTTGGTGAAGTTGCCGCCGTAGAAGCGGAGTTCGCCACCGTCGAGTTCGGCGATGCGCTCCATGCGATCGAGCAGGGCGCGGTCGTGGCTGACCAGGAGCAGGCAGCCGGTGAAGTCGCCCAGCACGTCGTAGAGCTTGTGCCGGGCGTCGCTGTCGAGGTTATTGGTGGGCTCGTCGAGTAGCAGCACGTCGGGCCGCTTGAGCAGCTGGGTGGCGAGGCCGAGCGAGATGACCTGGCCGCCGCTGAGCGTGCTCAGGCTGCGGTCCAGGGTGAGGTCGGCCAGGCCGAGACGGTCGAGCTGGGCGCGGGTGCGCTCCTCGATGTCCCAGTCGTCGCCGATGGTGGTGAAGTGCTTCTCGTCGACGTCTCCGGACTCCACGGCGTCGATGGCCTGGATTACCGCGGCCACGTCCAGCACCTCGGCGACGGTGAGATCACCGGTCAGCGGGAGGGTCTGGGGGAGGTAGCCGAGGGTACCGGAGACGGACACGGAGCCGCTGTTGGGCCGCAGTTCACCGGCGATCAGCTTGAGCAGGGTGCTCTTGCCGGTGCCGTTGGGCGCGACCAGACCGGTGCGGCCGGGGGTGACGGCGAAGGACAGGTCCTGGAAGACCGGGGTGTCGTCGGGCCAGGTGAAGGACAGGTTCGAGCAGACGACGGAGGCGTCGGACATGGAGGCGACCTCATGAGGAGAGAGGGCCGGAGCACGGAAGACAGCTGTGCCCCGGCAAGGGCAGACGAGGGGTGTGAGGGGACGACACGGAGACCACCTCGGCGATGCCTCGTACGCACCGGCCGGTGGCCTGTCGGGTCCGGGTGATCACCCGGAGATGTCGTCGTCCACCACCATGTCTGGGCTCCTCAAGAAGGAAACAACGTCTCAATCAGTCTAACAGTATCGCGCCCGGGACGACGGAGCCGATCGCGCCCACGATCCCGCGCGCCAGACATGCCGATATCTAGACACACACGTGTAGAAACATATGTCCATGAATCGCTGCAATGTGCACCTATGGAACTTGAAATTCGCATCATTGTGGTGACGGGCGGCGGCAGCGGCATCGGGCGCCCCCTCGTCGAGCGCTTCGCGCAGGAAAGCCCGCGCGGCATCGTCGTCGTCGACCGGGACGCCGACGCGGCTGAGGCCGCGGTCCGGCAGGTGGGCGGCCTGGCGGTCACCGCCGACCTCACGCGCGAGGCGGAGGTCGAGCGGGTGATCGCGGAGGCCGATGCACACTTCGGCCCCGTGGACGTGTTCTGCTCGAACGCCGGGATCGTGCCGCCCGTCGGCGGCTTCGACGCGCCCGACGAGGGATGGCAGCAGCACTGGAACATCCAAGTGATGGCGCACATGTGCGCGGCACGGGCGCTGGTGCCCGCCATGGCGGCGCGCGGCGAGAGCAATCTCCTGAACGTCGCGTCCGCCGCGGGACTGCTGATGAGTCCCGGTGCCGTCCCCTACACCGTGACCAAAAGGAGGACTTCCTGATCCTCACCCATCCGGAAGTACGGGACGCGGCGGTGCTGAGGGCGACCGGCCCGGACGGATACCTCGACGCCATGAGCGGTCTGTGGTCGGCGGTCGGAGGCACCGCCGCCTGAGCCGTGCCTGCCCGGCCCGGCACGTGTGCCGTCCGCCGCCCACGGCCGGTCAGGGCAGGAGCAGCAGCTTGCCGGTGGTCCGGCGCGACGCGATGTCCGCGTGCGCCCGTGCGGCCTCCTTCAGCGGGTACCGGCCGCCGATGCGCACGGTGAGCTTCCCGGCGAGCACCATGTCGAAGATCTCGCCGGTCCGCCGCAGCAGGGCCTCGCGGGTGGGCACGTTGTGGGACATCACCGGGTACGACAGCAGGATGCTGTTGGGCAGGTCGGTGGGCCGGAACGTCGGCACGCCCATCATGAGACCGTAGTAGGCGTACACGCCGTGCGGGCGCAGGGCGAGCTGGGAGGAGCGGAAGGTCTCCGTGCAGCCGCCGTCGTAGACGACGTCGGCGCCCTCGCCCCTGGTCAGCTCCTTGATCCGGTCCTCGAAGCCGCCGCCGGACCAGACCACCACGTGGTCGGCGCCGGCCTGCTCCGCGACGGCGGCCTTCTCCTCGCGGGAGACAAGTCCGATGACGGTGCCGCCCCGGGCCTTGATCATCTGGGTGAGGAGCAGGTCCACGCCGCCTGCCGCCGCGTTCACCACGGCCGTGTCGCCCGGCTTGACGGCGTAGGTCTCGGTGCTGAAGTGGTGGGCGGTGATGCCCTGGAGCATGGGGGCGGCGGCCGTCTCGTCGCTGATGCCCTCGGGCACCTTGACCAGCGAGTCCGCCGGAATGGCCAGCAGTTCGGCGTAGCTGCCGGGGTGGTAGTACCAGGCCACCCGGTCACCGACGGCCAAGTCCTCGACACCCTCGCCCAGCGCGGACACGTGGCCCATGCCCTCGGCGCCCAGGACCAGCGGCGCGACCCAGCCGGGCGCGCCCTGGCCGCGGGCGCCCGTGTCCATGTAGTTGACCCCCGCGGCACCGAGGCGGACCAGCGCCTCACCGGGACCGGGGACCGGATCCGGCAGCTCGGTCCACTCCATGACCTCGGGGCCGCCGTGCTCCTTGATGTGGATCGCATGCATGAGGTGATACTTCTCCGCGTAGGGAAACGTGTGGTGAGCGGTCGTGGTACGCACCGTAGAAGGACAAAAATGGACCTGCGAGTCCAGAAAATAGACCCCTATCCCTCAGCCTTGATCCACCGCGTGAATTCTGATCTCCGGTATCCGGCGGGCTCGTGGTGATCTTTCGGGGTGCGGGCAGCACGATGGGCCGGGTGGCCGTCCGATG
>NZ_JBHJUW010000195.1:0-12374 GCF_042268205.1 Streptomyces sp. NPDC056160 | reverse complement strand
GAGGCATACGAACACCACCCCGAACACTTCGCCCGCCGGCCGAAGCCACCCGAGATACCCGGCCAGGTCTGGATCAACGACCCGGCGAAACGAAGCCAACCCGAACCACAAGGTTCATAGCACCGCGAACGTCTCATTTGACTTGACAACTACCGCGTCAGGAGCCCGTACTCGGCGCAGAACCGCGGCGTCCCTGCGGGGCATCGCTTCTTGTCCCGACCCTTGAGCCGGGGCGGCAGTCGGCCTGACAAACCCTGGAGAGCGGATGGGAAGGGAGTTTAGGAGGGGAAACAGGGACCGAGCGCGGGCTATTACTGCGTAATAGCCCCCTGCCTCGGCAGGGACCCATCGGGCCAGAGGGCCTGAAGGGACTCATAACAGGAAAACGAGCTCAGGGACCGAAAGGTTCACTGCTCTTTCGGACGGTCCGGGCTCCGGCCAGGGACCAGCGGCGTCAGACGTGTCGCCTGCGGAGGGACCGGCGGGGAGGGGCCGGAGGGGAGGGGGTGGAGGGGAGGGGGTGGAGGGGAGGGGGTGGAGGGGAGGGGCTGAAGCAAGGTTGGTCCCTCTCGGTCCCTGAGCTTCAGTCCCTGGTGTTTTCGCAGGTCAGGGACGTTCTGCCCGTCTGCGCAGGGACTGTAGGGACCTAAAGTCGCAATTATGACGTAGAAAAGACATGTGATTCGTATACGCGGGCGCGAATGTAACCCATGTTCATGTACAGCTCATAATTGCCGAGTTGAGTCCCTACAGTCCCTGAGAAAGGAGATCCATAGCCTCTGACCTGGGCAAACGTCCAGGGACTCAACAGGGTCCCTGGACCCTGTCGGCCCCTGGCTTTTGGTCCCTGGGGTGCTTCGGACCCTTGGGGGACGCCGGTGCAGCCTCTTTTCAAGTGCTGGCTTATATGACAATCATCAGTCCCTTCAGCCCCTAGGGTGGGGCTGGCTGGTCCCTGCCTCGCCGTGAGGGACCGGACGTCTTCCGGTCGCAGGGACCGACGCAGGCCGGTGCGCACTGGAGACTCACCGTAGGAGGGCCCCAGGGACTCAAGGGACCAGGAAAACTGATAGAAACGGCACGCGGCCCAGAACAGACCCACTTTTCGGACGATGAGCTCTAGACTCTTTTCGCACTAGAGTCCCTTCGGTCCCTGATGGCGCGTCACTGCCAGCCAGGTGTCCGTGCAGTGAGCCAACGATGAGACGTGACGAGGACGATCCCCGTGCCGCGCGAAGGTGAGAAACGCGAAAGTGCAGCCCGAGTCGGGCCCGTGGCTCCGCATGCCGTCGCACGGTGGTGTGCCGCTCAGGGCTGGCCGGTCCACCCCCTGGCTCCCGGGCGCAAGACCCCCGCTGGGAACTGCCCTGACTGCCGTTCGCACCGGCACGACCCCGCCGACTGCCCCTGTCTGCCCGCAGGGCGTCCCTGCCACGGCTTCCACGCGGCGACCACGGACCCGGACCGCATCAACCGCTGGTGGACCGAGAAGCCCGCGTCGGGCGTGGGAGTCGCCTGTGCCCCCGCACAGCTGGTGGTCATCGACATCGATGCCCACGCGGCCCCGGTGGCTGACCGCTCGCGCCTGCTGCCCGGCATCCCCATCCCCGAGCAGGTGAGCCTGGCCGGGCTGGCCTCCGGTTTCGACACGCTGGCGCTGCTGGCCGCCTACCGGGGAGAGCCCGACCCCACCTCGGACGAGACGACGCTACGGGTCCGTACCCCTTCGGGGGGGCTGCACGTCTGGTATCTCAACCCCGTCCCCTCGACGCGGTTCCGCTGCTCCACCGGGTCCGGGCGGAACGCGGCGCTGGCCTGGCAGGTCGACGTCCGTGCCGACGGCGGCTACATCGTGGCCCCCGGCACCCGGACACCACAGGGCGTCTACCGGGCCGAGGGGGCGGCCCGGCTCCCGGCGCCCCTGCCCGGCTGGCTCAGGGACGAACTCACCAGGACGGGACATGTCGCGGCTCCGCGGCCCGTCACGCCCTTCTCCGCGCCTTTCAGGCCCTTGCCCGAGGATTCCCCCTCCCAGGGGCCCGTAATCGCCTCAGAAGCCGCTCCAGCCCCTTCCAGGGCCATCCGTCCGGGCCACGGCGTGGCGGGTGCGCTACGGATCCTGGATCCGCTGATCCAGCAGGTCGCCGGGTGCGCCGTGGCCCGGGAGGGGACGAGTTTCACCGAGAAGCTCAACCGGGCCGCCTACACCGCCGGCGGGCTGGTGGGCGCGGGCCACCTCGAACACGCGGACGTCCGGGACCGACTCGTCAGGGTCGCCCAGTACGCCCGTCCCTGGCAGCGGACCAGAAACGAAACGATCGTCGACGACGCCCTTGCCGTAGGGTCTGCCCGCCCTCTCCACCTCAAAGGACGTCCATGAGCAGCAGTGCCGGAAGCTCACCGCGCTTCGACCCGCAGGCTGCCGCTCAGCAGATGCTCGACCTGGAGGCGGCCGGCCCGTCCGGAGCGGCCCTGCTGCCCGCCCAGACGGCGCCTGAGGCCGTGTCAGTGGCTCCGCCGCTCCCACCGCCGGGCGCCTTCGGCACGCCGTTCCTGCCGCCCTCCCTGTCCGATCGGGGGAACGCGCGGCTCTTCGTGCAGATGCACCGCGACCAGTTCCGGCACGTGGAGGGGCTTGGCTGGTTCGCCTGGGACGGCTACCGGTGGAAGCGCACGGGCGGCGAGAAGGCCGCGCTGTGGGCGGCGGGGGAAATGGCCGAGGACATGCCGGACACCGATCCGCGCGGCATCTTCAGCAACCGTGAGATTGCCCAGCACAAGCGGCGCACCCTGTCCACCACCGGGATGAAGGCCCTGCTCACGCAGGCGAAGGCGTCTCCCGACCTCTCGGTGGACCCGGACTGCCTGGACGGGGATCCGTACGCGCTGTGCACGCCGGCGGGCGTGGTCGACCTGCACAACGGCCATCTGCGCAAGGCCGACCCCACCCGGGACTTCCACTCCCGGGCGACGAGCGTGGCCCCGCAGCGCATGGACACGCCCCGCTGGCACCGCTTCCTAGTGGACACCTTCGGCAGCGATCCCGAGGGCGAGGAGATGATCGACTTCCTCCACCTGCTGCTGGGGTACTCGATCACCGGTGACGTGGGCGCCCAGGTGCTGCCCTTCCTGCACGGTGAGGGCAAGAACGGCAAGTCCGTCCTGCTGGACATCATGATCCAGATCCTGGGCGACTACGCCGACGCCGCCCCGCCCGGCTTCCTGATGGACCGCGGGGCGTTCTCGGAGCACTCGACCGAGCTGACCGAACTGCACGGCCGCCGGCTGGTGGTGTGCAGCGAACTGAAGCCGAACGACAAGTTCGACGAGGCCCGGGTGCGGCTGCTGACCGGCGGCGACAAGATCAAGGCACGCCGGATGCGGCAGGACTACTTCTCCTTCACGCCCACCCACCACCTGTGGCTGCTGGGCAACCACCGCCCGGAGGTCTCCACGGGCGGCTTCGCCTTCTGGCGCCGCATCCGCCTGCTGCCCTTCACCCGGACCGTCCCCGCCGAACGCAGGATCGACAACCTCGCCTTCGAGCTGGTACGGGACGAAGGGCCCGGCATCCTGCACTGGCTCATCGAGGGCGCCCAGCGCTACCTGGCCACCCGCGACCCCCTGGAAGGCCCCGACCGCGTCCGTATCGCCACCACCGCCTACGCCACCACCGAGGACCACATCGGCCGCTTCCTGGCCGAGTGCTGCACCCGGGACGGCGGCGAGGCCGGGCGGGACCTGCGGGTCGAACAGGGCCTGCTGTACACGGAGTACAGCTCCTGGTGCAACGCGGGGGAGGGGATCAGGCCCGCGACACCGAGGGCCTTCGCCAACCGGGTCCGCCAGGAGGTCGGATTGGCCTCGCCGGCCGACATGATCAAGTCGAACGGGCGCAAGTACTACCCGGGCATCGCCCTGCTGGAGCACCCATGAGGGGGCCCGGAGTTCGGCCGTACTCAGCGGTCGGCCTGCACCCCGGCCGCCGGGCGCTCTACGATGGAGGGCAGGTCCCGCATGCGGTGGCTCCCGCCAAAGGCCCCGCCGCTGGCCGGAGCGCGGGCCGGAGCGACATGTTCACATGCCTGGCCACGTCCCCCTTTGCGGGGAGCACGCCGACGAAGGAGGGGCTGCAGCCATGAGCTCGCTACTGACCGAGAGCGACCTCATCCACGAGGAAGAGGTGGTGTGGCTGGAGAACCCCGAAAGGCTGGACTACGTCCGCCAGGCGCTCGACAAGACCAAGCGCCGCAACACCAAGCCCCCCTACGCCCGTGACGGGCGGATGGTGGGCTACGCGCTGCTCGACGAGCAGGCCTCCCCCGATCCCGACAGCGGCCTGTACAAGCGCCGGGTCTTCTTCCTGCTGCCGCACGACCGGGACAGCCTGCCCGACGGCCTCTACCGCGAGGGTGCCCCCGGCGAGGCCGTCGACCCCCGCACCATCGCGCCGAAGAAGCCGGGCGCGAAGACGCCCCGGTCGCAGTGCGGTTCGCTGCCGATAGCGACGTCGGCGCCCTGAGCGGGCGGTCCGGGCGCGGCGTACCGCCCGCTCAGGAGAAGTACACGAGGACGCGGCCGGAGTTCTGGGCGTCGACCTCACGGCGGACGTAGAGCTTGCGGATGTGCTGCTGGTCCAGGAAGGCCAGGACCCGTGCCCGGAGCCGCCCCGACCCCTTGCCGGGAATGATCTCCGCGACCGGCACGCCGGCGTGGGAGGCTCGGAAGAGGAACTGACGCATCGCGACTTCGATGTCCCGGTTGTTGCGGAACACCGGGTGCAGGTCGAGCGTCATCATGGGGAACCCTCCTCCGGGCAGGGTGCGCCTTGGTTCCGGTGGTCCTACGGGTCCTGCTGGCTACGGTCGGAGGCTACGGCCTCCCTCATCCGGCGTCACGCGCGGTCTCCCGGACGAAGGCGAGCACCGCGTCGGTGAACCGCTCGGGTTCCTCGACGTGTCCCATGTGTCCGCTGTCCTCCAGGACGAGCAGCCGCGAGTCGGGGATCAGGTCGTCCAGTTCCCGGCCCCAGCGCAGCCCGCAGATGACGTCGTGCCGACCCACCACGACCAGCGCGGGCACCGCCAGTCCCTTCAGGGCCACGCGGTCGTCGATGACATCGGGGGAGAGGTCCTCGTCCAGCCCCGAGATGAACGTCGCCCGGATCGCGTCCCGGAACGGGGCCAGCTCCTCCTCGTTCTCCCAGTAACGGGCGAAGTACGAGGGCAGTACGCCCCGGGCCACCGCCACGGTGTCCTCGTCGGTGGCCATGCCGGACATCGCGCCGAAGGCGGCCAGGACGTCCGGCAGGCCGGGGTGACCGGCGTGCTCGGCGGCGAACTGCTCCACCATGCGGCCCGCCTCCGCGCCGTGCTCGGGCCCGGTGACCGGCGCCCCTTCGTAGAACACGACACCTGCCAGCCGCTGTGCGCGGTTCAGCGCGTGATAGGCGGTGACGAACGCGCCGTGCGAGTGGCCGAGCAGGTGGACCTCGGGCACGCCCAGGCGGTTGATCAGTACTTCCAGGAAGCGGCTGTAGCGGTCGCGGGTGTAGCCGTGCGGGTGCGAGGGGAGGCGCCCGGATCCGCCGGTGCCGATCGGTTCGACGTACACCATGGTCAGGTGCTCTTCCAGGGCCGGCATGCGCAGGTACTCCCAGTGGATCCCGGGCCCGCCGGGATGGGCGACGACCACCGGGCCGCTGCCGTAAACGTGGTACCGCTGGGTGACGCCGCCCACCTCGAAGGAGTGGGCGCCGGGGGACAGCGGGCCGGAGGCGGGGTCGTGGGCGTGGTTCGAACCGGCTGTGCTGCTCATGGGGTTCTCCGCATCGAGTGAGGGTGTGTGCTGACACCGACACGACGCGGGGGGTGGTCGAAAGTTCGATCGCACGGGCGTGATCCACGTCACGTCGAGCGGGAGGTTCTGAGAGGAGGAGGCGTGTCGAGCTATTACGCCGTAATAGGGGCGGGGCGCCCCGAGGGCGGGCATCGCGGCGGCAGACCTATTACGGCGTAATAGGTCGAGGGGACGTCACGAGGTCGTCGCGGGGTCGCCGTCACGCGACGGGGCTATTACGGCGTAATAGGTCGCCGTCCTCGGTGCGGCAGGCCGCAGCCCCGTACGGAGCTATTACGCCGTAATAGGCAGGAAGGCTCCGGTGGCAGAGGCAGCGTCCGCGCCCTCGGCGTTGAGGCACCGGCCCGAAGGCCTTGGCGCCGGCGCCCCCGCGCCGCGACCCGGGCGGTTCAGGCCGCCGGGAGTTCCCGCCTCGCGGCGGGACGCGTCGCGTGGTAGAGGCGCAGCTCGTTGATACGGCCGCCTTCGAGGCTCATGATCCAGGCGACCCCGGGCGGGCAGTGGTCCGGGGCGTCCGGCGGATTGACCAGATCCATCTCCCACACGACCAGCGACCGGCCGGCGACGACATGCCGGGGACGCTGGCGGACCCCGGCCGACAGGTCGGAATCCATGCCCACCAGCATCAGTCCGACGCCACCGAGCCGGTGCCCCCCGCTGAGCAGGGAGAGGTCGGGGGAGTAGCGGTCCTTGAGCACCTTGCCGAACTCCCCGCGCTCGGCGGCCGCGAGCGTCTCGTGCGCCTCCCGCCAGCTCGCCTCGGTACGGCGTGCGGTGTCGTCGTGGCCGGAGGCGGAGGTGTCCGCGAGGGCCTGGGCGAGCAAGCGGCGTGCCTGGTGCAGCCGGCTGCGGACCGTGCCGACGGGGACCGCGCAGGCTTCGGCGATCTGCTGGTACGAGGTCACGCCGGACGAGAAGTAGCGGAGCACCACCGGTAGCCGCAACGCCGGGGACAGTTCCTCCACGGCCTCCCAGATCCAGTCCCGCAGCGCATGCCGGTCCAGCAGATGCTCGGGGGAGGCGCCGTCGGGAGCCAGGGGCACCTCGTCCACGGGCTCGGTGCGCCGGGACTCGCGCAGCAGGGACCGGCAGGCGTTGCGCACCACCATACGCAGCCACGGCCCCACGGCCTGCGGGTCACGGACGTCGGCGATACGGCGCAGGGCGACCAGCGCCGCTTCCTGCACGACGTCGTCGACATCGGGACCGGGGCCCAGCAGGCTCAGGGCCACCGCGCGCATTCCCGGGCGGTGGCGCTCCAACAGCGTTCCCAGAGCCGCCGCTTCGCCCCGCTGCGCCGCTCGTGTCAGGAGCACGTCCTCGGCTCGCGCGATGTCCATCAGCGCCGTATCCATGTGTGGCCTCCGGCCCTGGTCGTTGCTGTGCCCGAGGATACCCAGGGGAGAGAACCGGCCAGATGTGGGCGACGGTCACCCGGTGAACACCAGGGTGCGGCGGAAGCACCTGCGGTGATGTGTCTCATACAGGTGGGGCGCTGACGAGTTCCTGAAAAGTGTTCGACATGCTTGGGGCATGGCCTCACCGAGCAAACACACCCCCCGAGGGCGCCACCGGGCCCCGCCGGCGGGTGACCAGATCTTCACCACGTTGTCCCGGGCAGGCGGACGCCTGCCGCTGACGGCCGCCGCCCTGGTGGTCGCGGCCACCGTCACCGGGTGCGGGGCGAGTGGAGCGGGGGCGTCCCACGACACCTCCGCGGCAGTCTCGGCGGACGGCCCCACGGCCGCCGCGCCCTCCGCGCGGGACGATGCGCGTCCGATGTCCGGAGTCGACAACGCGGCTCCCGAACTGCCCACGCAGCTGCCCGGACTGGGACCCAAGACGCTGTCGCAGGTACCGGCCAAGACCCGCCAGGTCGTCCTGGTCACCGGCCAGGGCAAGAACTCCAACCGCTCCGGGGTCGTGCTTTACCAGCGCACCGCTGACGGCTGGAGGGCGGGCGCGACCTGGGCCGCGCACAACGCGCTGAAGGGCTGGACCGACGACCACCGCGCCGGTGACCTCCGGTCGCCCATCGGCGTGTTCACCCTCAGCGACGCCGGGGGCCGGTTGTCCGACCCCGGCTCCCGCCTGCCGTACACCCGCTCCTCCGCCGGATACACCGTCGGCGGTCTCGGCTTCAACGGCGAACCCCTGGCAGGGGCGTTCGACTACGTCATCGCCATCGACTACAACCACAAGAAGGGCACGACCCCGCTGGACTGGACGCGGCCGCTGGGCGCGGACAAGGGCGGCGGGATCTGGTTGCACGTCGACCACGGCGGCCCCACCCACGGGTGCGTCAGCATCGCCAAGCGGCACATGAAGGAGTTGCTGGGCACCCTCGACCCGGCACAGCATCCGGTGGTCGTGATGGGGGACGCCGGATCGCTCAGCAGGTGAGGCTTTCCGGCTGCCAGAGCGCCCGCTCCGCCACCAGCGCCCGCAGGGTGCGCAGTTGCCGGAACATGCCCACACCGAGGGCAGCGGCCACCCGGCCGTCGCGGACCCGAACGGCGGTGAACTTACGCTGTTCCGGGTCCCCGTCGACGACATGTGTCTTGCCGGGCCCGCGGGCGAGGCCGTACACCTGGAGCCGGAGGCCGTACTGGTCCGACCACACGTAGGGAACCGTGCTGAACGGAGCGGCGGCCTCGGGCCCCGCCAGGATGTTGGCCGCGACCCGGCGTCCCTGCTCGGCGGCGTTGGTGCGGTGCTCGATCCGCAGCCGGACGCCGGAGACGGGGTCGGGCCAGGAGGCCACGTCCCCGGCGGCCCACACGTCCTGTCCGGCGTACAACCGGCTGTCGCACTCGACACCGTCGCCCAGCGGCAGTCCGCTGCCGGTCAGCCACTCGGTGTTCGGCCGGGCGCCGATGCCGAGGAGTACGGCGTCGGCGGGGACCGCACCGGTGACACGGTCCCTGTCCGTGGCCACGCCCGTGACACGCCCCTCCTCGGTGAGCAGACCGGTGACGCGTGTCCCGGTGACGAGGCGGACCCCGTGTTCCCGGTGCTCCGAGGCCAGCATGTCCGCGACGACGGGACCGACCGCGTCCGTCAGCGGTGCCTGCCCCGCGGTGATCAGGGTGACCTCGCAGCCCAGCGCCCGGGCCACCGAGGCGGCCTCCGCGCCGACGAAGCCGCCGCCCACGATCACCAGTCGTGGCCGGCCGGCCAGCGCCGCCCGCAGTGTGAGCGCGTCGTCGAGGGTGCGCAGCACGTGCACTCCGGCCACACCGGACGCGCCGGGCAGGGTGCGGGCCCGCGTTCCGGTGGCGACGACGAGACTGTCGTACGGCACTTCTGACCCGTCGCCCAGCCGGACCCGGTGGGTGGCGGGGTCCAGAGCGCGTGCCGCCACGCCCAGCCGGAGCCTTACGTCCAGTTCGGTGTACGCCTCGGCCGGGCGCAGCAGGAGCCGTTCCGCGGGCCAGTCGCCGGCCAGCAACTGCTTGGAGACCGGCGGCCGGTCGTAGGGCGGCCGCGCTTCGTCCCCGATCAGCGTGAGAGGGCCGTCGTATCCCGCCTGCCGCAGTGCCTCGGCGGTGGCCAGGCCCGCCGCCGAGGCACCGACGACGACCACTCCGGCGGAGGACGTCACGCTTCGACCTCGATGGCGGCGGCGGGACAGACGGCGATCGCCTCGCGTACGGCGTCGTGCTGGTCGTCTGCGGGATGTGCGGTGAGGAGTACGACGATGCCGTCCTCGTCGCGCTGGTCGAAGACCTCGGGCGCGACCAGGACGCACTGGCCGGCGCCGCAGCACTTCTCCTCGTTGACGGTGATGTTCATGACGCTCCTGTTGATGGTGGTACGGGTCTTGTGAATACGGGTCTTGTGAAGTGGCGGGGTCACCAGGCGACGGGCAGTTCGCGCACGCACGCAGCTCCCACCTGCTGAAGAGGAGATCCGTGTGTCGGGCATGTTTTTCGCCATTCCCATGCACGCGATGACACACGTATGTCACCGCGTCCGTGGCCGCCGGGAGTGGACAGCCACGGACGCGGAGGCCGGGGGAGACGCCGGACGGAAGGGCGGGCCGGGGACGTCAGGTGACGGGGGGCAGGTTCGGCCCGGTCGTACCGAGCTGCTCGGCGGCGACCACCGGCGGCACCGGCCAGGTGACGCCCTCGGGCGGCCAGCTCTGCCCGGTCGACTTCAGGAAGTCCGCGGGAGGCTCGTACAGCGGCGGCTGGGTGCCGTCGGGGATCATCGAGGCCCATTTGATGCCCTCGGTGCGGCCCTTGAACTCCTGCTTCATCGCGTCGAGCCGGTCCGGCTGCTCGATGAGGTCGACGGCGCCCGCCGCGAGGTAGCGGGCGGCCGACAGCATCGCCTGGTGCCCGATGTCGGTGGCCGCGGTCGCGGTCACGCCCCAGTTGTGGTTGGGCAGTCCGGGCGGGTAGGCGGCGGACAGCAGCACGGCGGTGGGCGCCTGCCAGCTGATGTCGGCGGTGTCCGTGGCCAGTCCGCCGGTGTAGGCGGCTGCCGGGGGAGCGAGCGGCACCAGTTCGGTGGGCATGCCCACCTCCGGACGGCCGAGCGACTTCTGCACGGCCTTGGCCAGGGTGTGGTCGGCGTCGGTGAACTTCGGCGCGCCGATCTGCTGCATGTTGTCGTACAGCAGCTCCGCGCCGGCCTTGTTGGCCAGCAGGTTCCAGGTCGCCGAGTGGAACTTGTGCACCAGCCGGGTCTGACTGGCCTGGGCGGCGGCCTTCGCGCACTCCACGATCTTGTCGTAGAGCACCTGGGCGCGCGCCGGGCTGCCCTCGCGCACGAAGAACCAGATGGAACACATGTCCGGGGTCACGTTCGGTGCGCCGCCGCCGTTGATCACGGCGTAATGGAACCGCCCGGACGGTGCGACGTTCTTCTCCCGCAGGTACTCCGACATCGTGGCCATCAGCAGCGCGCCGTCCAGACCGCTCTTGTTGCCGAGCGGCGTGCCGCCGTGACCGGAGGCACCGAGGAAGGTGAACGTGGCCGATATCAGCGCACTGGTGGTGTTCCAGAACGGCGTGGTGATGTTGAACGGGTGCCTGTCCAGGAACGCGTCGAGGCCGTCGTAGACGCCCTCCTTCACGGCGTACGCTTTGCCGACGAGCTGCTCCTCGCCGGCGCTGCCGAACAGCTTGACGGTCGCCTTCAGGCCCTGGGCGCGGATGGCATGCGCGACCGCGATGGCGGCTGCTGTGCCGCCCGCGCCGAGCGCGTTGTGCGCGTCACCGTGTCCGGCGCCGTACGAGGGCCCGTAGGCGTCGTAGTTGTAGACGAGCGGGTCGTGGGTGGCCACGCCCTTCTTCTGCGACAGGCCTGGCAGCGCGTCGTACTCGGCGTTGAAGCCAAGCACCGGGCCGCCGTTGCCGTAGGTGGCGACGAACGCGGTCGGGAAGCCCGCCGAACCCCATTCGACCGTGAAGCCGTTGGCCTTGAGCAGGTTGGCGGTGGCGAGGGAGGACTTCCACTCGCGCAGCGACAACTCCGCGTACTTCCAGACGTCGTCGTTCAGCCTGGTGACGGCGCCTTGGTTGGCGTCGATCCAGCCGAGCGCGGCCTGCTTGGCAGGGGTGTTCTGCGCCAGCCCCTTGGGCGCCCGGTACGTCGTCGGGGACACCCCTGTCTTCTCGTCGTAGCCGAGGGTCGCGGCGAGCACCGGGTCGGCCTGGAACAGAGCGGCCGTGGTCGCGGTGGCACCCAGCCCGAACATCTTCAGCAGGCGCCGGCGGCCCGGGTGGAGGTCGTCGTTCACGTCAGTCTCGTTCCTCGGAGGATGAGGGAGAAGGGCCGGGGGCGGCCCACGACAGTGCTGCCAGGTGTGTCCCGTATAGGCATGTATCTCAATAGGCAACACACCTGAGCAGACGGACGGAGTTTAGCCTCGCGCTTTCACGGGGTGGGGTGTCCGAGGCTTGTTCAGATAAGCGGAGAGTGCTCCTGACCTGCAACGATGGGACTTGTCGAGGGTCCTGTTGGCTGCACGGAAAGAAGCACTCTCCAGGTGAAGAAGCGTATCGGGTCGTACCCGCGTGTCCGCGTCGAGGGCGGTGGCTGGGCGGTGGTCTCGCAGGCCGGGGGTGTGCTGCTGGTCGAGACCGTCCGCAAGGCCGGTTTGGACACCGCGATATCCGCGGCGCTGACGCCGTGGCGGAAGGCTCGGGCGGTGCACGATCCGGGGAAGATCCTGCTGGACGTCGCACTGGCGGTGGCATTGGGCGGAGACTGCCTCGCGGACGTCGGCATGCTGCGGGCCGAGTCGGCCGTGTTCGGGCCGGTCGCCTCCGACCCGACGGTCTCCCGCCTCGTCGACACCTCACCGGCTCCGGCGAGAAGGCTTTGGCGGGTCTTCAAAGTTGAGCGGTGCGGAGGTGTCCGCGGGCTCGGCGGGTGGTGACGCAGCGTGTGCGTAGGCGCTGGTTTGTAGCGTTGCGGAACCCGAAGGCGGCGCGGGCGACGAGCTTGATCACGCGGTTGATGCCCTCGCTTTTGGCGTTGCTGTGTCCGGTGTCGATGAA
>NZ_JBHJUW010000194.1:0-12463 GCF_042268205.1 Streptomyces sp. NPDC056160 | reverse complement strand
CCGGCACTCGGTGCCGGGGAAGCCCCCTTTTCCGTCGCCCTCGGGGCTCAGAGCTCGTACGGGCTCTTCACCGGGAAGTAGGCGCGCAGGAACGAGCTTATGATGCGGGCCTGCTCCTGGTCCGGGACCTCCGCGTCCTGCGACTCGCCCAGGCAGAACGCGTCGTGCCCGCGTATGGCGAGCAGCCGGGTCAGCTCGGGGTGGCGGGAGTAGGTGCCCACGTCGATGTAGGCGCACCGGATGCTGCTCGGCACCGCGCTGCCCGTCAGGTAGCCGTAGTGGTGGTGCAGCGAGGAGACCATCGAGATGTCCTGCCAGCCGCGCATGGGGTTGGCGGCGGTGCGGGCCACGCTCTCGGCGAAGTCCGCCTCGATGTTCTCCAGGACGCTCCTGCGCAGCGGGTGCGGGGCGTGCGCGAAGCTGTTCGCCACGGTCACCCCGAAGCGCTCCTCCAGCAGCTTGCGGTTGTTCTTCGCCGCGGCGAAGTAGCCCTCGTCCGTCTCCGCCGGCTCCCCGATCGGCACGGTCGTCGGCGTCCAGTAGAAGCGGCTCGTACCGTTCGGCTGGAAGAACTTCTGCGCGTTGAGCGGCCTGCCGATGAACACGTCGTCGTTCATGTACAGGAAGTGCTCGGACAGCCCGTCGATGTGGTGCAGCTGGCTCTCGATGGCGTGCGAGTTGAACGTCGGCAGGCAGGACGCGTCGGTGAAGATGTCGCGGTGCGACACCACCTCGATGTCCGGGTGCGCGGTGTTCAGCCACTGCGGGCTCTGGTCGTCGGTGACCAGGTAGATCTTGCGCACCCAGGGCGCGAACATCGCCAGCGAGCGCAGCGAGTAGCGCAGTTCGTCACGGTTGCGGAAGCGGGCGGCCTCGTCACCGGAGCCCGTCGCCTCGGCCGCGAAGCCGAGTTCGGCGCGACGCCGTGCCCGCCGCTCCTGCCAGTCGGGGTCGGCGTCGTCGACCCAGGTGTAGACGACGTCCACCGGGAAGTCGATGTCGCTGACCATCCGCTTGGTGAACGGCTCCAGCGTCGGGTACTCCCGGTCGCGCACCCGCAGCCGGGCGTCCGCGGTCAGCGTCGGCAGCTTCGGGCCGACGGAGCTGGCGCGCAGCGGCGCGACGAACTGGCCGTCGCCGCCCTCCTCTTCCGGTACCTGACGCCAGAACTCCACGTCGCAGCCGTAGGCGGGACCGAAGCGCAGCGTGCGGCTGGAGGTCACCACGGGGCGGAAGACCCGGAGGCCGGCCACCTCTCCAGCGGCCTCCAGGCGCTCGGCGAGCAGGACGCCGGGCGCGTGCGTGCGGGGCTTGAGCAGTTCGGCGTAGACCGCCTTGCCCTCGTAGTCGGTGGCCAGGGCCTTGCGGACCGCCGCCTGGTGGACGGTGTCCACGGCGAGGCGGCGGCGCGGGCTGTCCTCCCGGTCGCGCACCAGCACGAAGGGGATGCCGTGCTTCTCCAGCGCGGCGACGACCGTCTCGAAGTTGCGCTGGACGATGTCCGAGCCCTGGAGGTCGTCGTGGACCTCGGAGAGCCGGCCGCTGGCACGTACCAGGGAGCGGTTGGCCGCGCCGATCACCAGCTCGCGGGCGCGCTGGTCGCCCGAGGAGGGCGCCGTGCGGTCCGCGGCGACGGCGGCGTGGAAGCGGCCCGCGCCGCCGTGCGCCACGCGGTGGGCCATGCGGTCGGCCCGCTGCGCCATCCGCTGCGGGTCGTCACGGCGGTAGAGCAGTTCGGTGAACAACTCCTCCCACTGCTTGACGATCACGTCGGCGGCGAAGCGCGCGGAGCCCTCGTGGGCGTTCTCCCCGTAGGAGCGCAGCAGTTCCTCGTCGCCCATCAGACGGGAGATCGCCTCGGAGAGGCCCTCTATGTCGTTGGGCGCCACGAGCAGGCCGTCCACGCCGTGCCGGATGATCTCGGCGGGGCCGGTGACGATGTCGTACGCCACCGCCGGGACGCCGGCGGCGAAGGCCTCCAGGAGCACCAGCGGGAAGGCCTCGCCGTCCTGCGACGGCAGCATGGTGAGGCTGGCCTTGGCCCACTCCTCGGTCATGTGCTGGCTGGGGCCGAGGATCTCCACGGCGTCGTGCAGACCGAGGCCCTGGACCATGTTGCGCAGCCGGGACATCTGCGGACCGTCGCCGAAGACGCGCAGCCGCCAGCCGGGGTGCTCGGGCAGCGCCTTCGCGAAGGCCTGGATGGCGTGGTCGACCTGCTTGTCGGGCACGAGGCGGCGCGGCATCACGATGCTCTTGCCGGTGAGGCTGGAGCGGGGCCGGAAGCCCTCCGGGATGGCGTTCGGGATGGCCGCCAGGCGCGGGGCCGCCTTGCCGAGCGACTCCTCCAGCCACTGCTTGGTGCGCTCGGTCAGAACGACCAGCGCGTCGATCTCCGGGGCCCGCAGCAGCAGCGGCTCGCCGGTGCCGCCGCGCAGCTGCGAGGGCCGGTGCTCCTGGTGGATGGTGATCACCCGGGAGGGCACCAGGTCGGCGACGGCGGACATCAGGGCCGGCGAGGTGGTGATGAGGATGTCGGTGTCGAGGGTGCGCAGGGCGCGGTTCATCTCGACGTCGGAGAGGGCGTCGAAGGTCGCCTCCCACTTGGGGCTGATCAGGTCGCTGGGCAGCCCGGCCAGGCGGCGGCACTCCTCGGCGCCGATGTCGCTGTCGCGCACCGGCCGTTCCGTCTTGCCCGTGCGGTCCACGAGGTAGCGCACGGGGACCCGCTCGTCCACGGAGAAGAAGGGACGCTCGCGGGTCTTGAAGACGCTGAGCACATCGACGCTGTGCCGGGGCGCCAGGTGCGTCGCCTGGGTGTAGACGGCCTGCTCCGTGCCGCCCATCTCGTCGCCCCAGGTGAGCAGAAACGTGATCTTCATTGGTGTCAACATCCAGAGGGGAGGTGGGCCGCTCGGAAGGCGAGGCTGCCGATGGGCGTGTAATACGGGTTGATCCTCAGCACGGAGTCGTCGTCGGCGGTCAGCAGCCGGTGCGGCATGCGGAAGACGTCCCCGGGGCTGCGTACGTCGGTGCGCTGCCGGGAGATCTTCAGCGGTCGGCGGCGCGGGCGCTGGAGCCGGACGTCGAATATCTGCTCCTTGGTGCCGACGTCGCCGAAGTCGGCCACGCGCAGCGAGCAGACGAAGACGTCGCCGTGCCAGGTGGCCGGGACGACGCGGGCGGCCTTGCCGCTGCGGCGGACGAGTTCGACGTCGCCGCTGCACTCCTCGGCCGGCGCGTTGACGAGCCGGCCCTCCAGCGTCACCTCGGACCAGCCGATCTTCACGGAGAGGATCTCCGCCTCGGCGTCGTCCCTGCCCACGGAGACGTACGCGCGTCCGGTGCCGGAGGCGATGAGACGGCAGTAGGTGCCGTCCGGGCGCACCGGCTCGGGGACCGTGGGCCCGTCGGTCATGAGCCGGGGCGCCTTGGCCACCGCGAAGCGGCGTTCGGTGCCGGCGGCGTCGGCGAAGACGACCGAGAGCCGCCACTGGCCGGACCCCAGCAGAAACCTGCGTACTCCGGCGGGGACCGGCGGGTGGGAGTCGGCGTCCGCCTCCAGCAGGTCGAGGACGGCGGTGCCCTGTGCCTCGACCTGGCCGTCACTGCGCTGGACGAGCGTCAGCGGGATGACCACCGGGGTCGAGGAGCCGCCCAGCAGCAGGGACGCGGCCGAGGCGGTCACCTCGCCGGGCACGCGGACGCAGAAGTTGAGCGTCCTGCCGTCCAGGAGGGAGAGGTGTTCGGCGGTGACCCGCGGCCAGTCGTCGGCGCTCGGCGGGACCAGGACGAGACTGTCCAGTCGCGACCGTGCCGAGCGCACCACGTCGTACCCCTTGCGCATCACCTTGTGCGGGGTAGGGAGTTGTCTCATCGGTTGTCTGCACCACGCTCGTAGGGGCTGGGGTACGGGAAGTACTCGTCCAGGAAGCGCGTCATCAGGGCCTGCTGGCGGCCCAGTTCGGCTTCCGTGGAGGTCGTGTCGTTCAGGCAGAACACGTGCGCGTCACGCTGGGCGAGCAGTCGGCCGAGCACTCGCTCGACACCGGGTTTGCCCACGTCGCAGTAGCGGTACACGAGTCCTTCGCCGGAGAAGGAACGCTGGGTGTGGAAGGCGTAGTAGTGGTGCAGGGACGAGGCGACGGAGATGTCCTCGGCACTGCGGAACCGGCTCGCCGCCGTGCGCCGGTGCTCCTCGGGGAACTCCCGCTCGATCTCGTCCAGGACGCTGCGGTGCAGCGCGTGCGGCACGTGCTTCATCTTGCGGAAGATGTTGTCGCCGAAGCGCTCCGCGATGAGCCTGCGGTTGTTCTTCCCGGCCGCCGCCACCGGCGGGTCCTCCGGGGAGGGCTCGCCGAAGGGGACCAGGGCGGGCGAGAGGTAGAACTTGCCCAGGCCGTTGGGCAGGAAAAAGTGCTGCGGGAGCACCTCCTGGCCCAGCATCACGTCGTCGTTGAAGTACAGGAAGTGCTCGGAGAGCCCCTCGATGTGGTGCAGCTGGCTCTCGATCGCGTGCGAGTTGAAGGTCGGCAGCGCGTCGGGGTCCTTGAAGATCTGCTTGTGGCTGACGACCTTGATCCGGGGGTGGTCGGTGTCGAGCCACTCCGGCGTCTGGTCGGCGGTCACCAGGTAGATGTTGCGCACCCAGGGCGCGTAGAGGTGCAGCGAGCGCAGCGAGTAGCGCAGTTCGTCCCGGCTGAGGTAGCGCGCGGCGTTGGCGGCCTCCTCGTGGTACGGCCGGTCGGAGAAGGCGGCCCGCTGGCGCACCCAGTCGGGGTCGGCGCCGTCCACCCACGTGTACACCACGTCGACGGGGAACGTCCGGCGGCCGACGGCGGCCGCCGCGAAGGCCGGGCGGGTCCGCACGTGCACCCGTTCCTGCTCCTCCGGGTGCTCCTGCTCCGGGTGCTCCTGTTCCGGCTGCTCCCGCTCCGTCCGCTCCCGCTCGGCGGGGAGTCCGTGCTCGGCGGGCAGCGGGGCGAGTTCGGTGAACAGGCTCTCGTCGGCCTGGACCGGCGCCTCGTCGGCGGGGACGGCCTCGGCGACGACATTGCGCCGGGGCGAGAGGAGTTCGTCGCCCTCCTGCCGCCAGAACTCGATGTCGCAGCCGTAGCGCAGGCCCAGCACCAGGCGGCCGGTCTGGTCGGTGAGGTACCAGGTGCACCGGAAGACGTCGGCGCCGGAGACCCGCTTCCACGGGCCGGCCCCGTAGCCGGGCAGTACGGACTCCTCCTGGGGCTGGCGGCCCCGGACCGGGACCACGTAGCCGGGCCTGATCCGGCAGGCCTGGCGCAGTGCGGTGAGCACGCGCTCGCGGTCCTCCTGCCGTACGGCGACCGCCGCGGAGGTCTCGGAGGCCGAGCGCACGCAGAAGTAGTCGACACCCGCGCCGCGCAGCGCGGCGGCCACCTCGTCGAGGTTGGCCCGGCGGGCCTGGAGCGGAGTGATGTCGGGGACGACGTGGGCGATGCGCGGCGTCCCGTCGACGCTGACGACGGTTCTGTCGTGCCGTGCCAGCAGCGCACGGTGGCGGCGGACCACCCGCCCCCGCTTGACCTGGTTGCGCACCTCGGCCGCGGCGGCGATCCCCGACTTGAGCTGCTCGCGGAAGTCGGTCCCCACGTGCTCGGCGATCACTCGCCGCGCGCCGACCGGCACCGCGCGGCGGTACACGCCAACCAACCGGGAGGCTTCAGGGTTTCGCACTGCGGGAGCTCCTCCGACGGGAACGGCTGGGTGAACGGCACGCTCCCACTAGGTGATCCGGTAAAAACACGGCGAGACAAGTATGCAGTGTGTTTACCTCACGTCCCCATGGCCGTGCCACAACCGCAACCGTCAGCAAATGCGGCATACCGGGCCGATCGGCCACGAGTGTTGACATAAATCACAGCGTGGAACCGCGCGGCCGACAGCCGCGTCCGGGAGCCCGAAAGCTCCCGGACACAAGGGCCGCACCGGTCAGAACGGCTCGAAGTCGTCGTACTCCCGCTCGGAGTCGTCGCGCTCCGCCTGCCGGTCGCGGCGGCGCTGCGCGGCCGGGCGGGGCGTCTCGAAACGGTGGTCCTCGCCACGGCGGCCGAGCATCTCCGCGCCCGCCATCACCGACGGCTCCCAGTCGAAGACGACCGCGTTGTCCTCGGGCCCGATCGCGACGCCGTCGCCGGAGCGGGCGCCCGCCTTCATCAACTCCTCCTCGACACCGAGGCGGTTGAGCCGGTCGGCGAGGTAGCCGACGGCCTCGTCGTTGTTGAAGTCGGTCTGCCGCACCCAGCGTTCGGGCTTCTCGCCGCGGACCCGGAACAGGCCGTCCTCCTCGAGGGTGACCGTGAAACCGGCCTCGTCGACGGCCTTCGGCCGGATGACGATCCGCGTCGCCTCCTCCTTGGGCCGGGCGGCCCGCGCCCCGGCGACCAGCTCGGCCAGCGCGTACGACAGCTCCTTCAGGCCCGTGTGGGCCACCGCCGACACCTCGAAGACGCGGTAGCCGCGCGCCTGGAGGTCCGGCCGGACCATCTCGGCGAGGTCCTTGCCGTCGGGCACGTCGATCTTGTTCAGGACGACGATGCGCGGCCGGTTGTCCAGACCTCCGTACTGCCGCAGCTCCTCCTCGATGATGTCGAGGTCGGAGACCGGGTCGCGGTCCGACTCCAGGGTCGCGGTGTCCAGCACGTGCACGAGGACGCTGCACCGCTCGACGTGCCGCAGGAACTCCAGGCCGAGCCCCTTGCCCTGGCTGGCGCCGGGGATGAGTCCGGGCACGTCGGCGACGGTGTAGACGGTCGAACCGGCCGTCACCACGCCCAGGTTGGGCACGAGGGTCGTGAACGGGTAGTCCGCGATCTTCGGCTTGGCCGCGCTGAGCACGGAGATCAGAGACGACTTGCCGGCGCTCGGGTAGCCCACCAGCGCCACGTCCGCGACGGTCTTCAGCTCCAGGACGATGTCCTGGAGGTCCCCCGGCACGCCGAGCAGCGCGAACCCGGGCGCCTTGCGGCGGGCCGAGGCCAGTGCCGCGTTGCCCAGGCCGCCCCGGCCGCCCTGCGCGGCGACGTACGAGGTGCCGTGGCCGACCAGGTCGGCCAGCACGTTGCCCGCCTTGTCCAGGACGACCGTGCCGTCCGGCACCGGCAGGACCAGGTCCTCGCCGTCCTTGCCGGAACGGTTGCCGCCCTCGCCGGGCTTGCCGTTGGTGGCCTTGCGGTGCGGCGAGTGGTGGTAGTCGAGCAGCGTGGTCACGGACTGGTCGACGGTGAGGATCACATCGCCGCCCCGGCCGCCGTTGCCGCCGTCCGGGCCGCCCAGCGGCTTGAACTTCTCACGGTGCACGGAGGCACAGCCGTGGCCCCCGTTACCCGCGGCGACGTGCAGTTCGACGCGGTCCACGAAGGTGGTCATGGTGGTGCCTCCAGAACTACGGGAATGTCTCTTACGTAACACGCGAAAGGCGGACCCGCCTTCCCGATGGGGAAGTGAGGTCCGCCTCGCGAAAGTCTCCGGTCAGGCGACCGGAACGATGTTCACGACCTTGCGGCCACGGTGGGTACCGAACTCCACCGCACCGGGCTGCAGCGCGAACAGCGTGTCGTCGCCGCCGCGGCCGACGCCCGCACCGGGGTGGAAGTGGGTGCCGCGCTGGCGGATGATGATCTCACCGGCGTTCACGACCTGACCGCCGAAGCGCTTCACGCCGAGCCGCTGGGCATTCGAGTCGCGACCGTTCCGGGTGGACGATGCGCCCTTCTTGTGTGCCATGTCTCCTCAGTCCCTTACTTCGCAGCCGCGGGGATCTCAGTGACCTTGATCGCCGTGTACTGCTGGCGGTGGCCCTGACGACGGCGGTAGCCGGTCTTGTTCTTGTAGCGCAGAATGTCGATCTTCTGCCCCTTGTGGTGGTCCACGACCTCGGCCTGGACCTTGATGCCGGCCAGCACCCACGGGTCGCTGGTCACAGCGTCGCCGTCGACAACGAGCAGGGTCGAGAGCTCGACCGTGTCGCCAACCTTGGCGGTGGAAATCTTGTCAACCTCAACGATGTCGCCGACAGCAACCTTGTGCTGGCGACCACCGCTGCGCACGATGGCGTACACGCGGATCTCACTCTCTCGCTCGGGAAACGGCACCCCCGCAGGCCAGCCGCCCGCACTGCGGACGACCTCTCCCGGCCAGCCCAGTGCCCGGGAGGAAGAGGTTTACGGGGATGTGGCGCACTCAGTCGGCACGCCGACGGTCAAGATTACGGGTCCCCGGCCGAAGGGGTCAAACCGGCCCGGGGCCCACGGGTGTGCGGCTGCTCACGGCCAGGGTCCGCCCAGGGGGCACGGGGCCGGGGCGAGCGGCGGGTGCAGGGCCTGCTGCGGGGGCCCGCGGGCGTACGCAGGGGGCGATTCCAGCCACGGGTGCGTGCGCAGGGGGTGGTTCCAGCCCTCCCGCCCGGGAGCGGCTCAGAGCCGCATACGACGACCCCACAGGACGGGTCCGGCCTCACGACCGGGGTCCAGCCCAACGAGCCGCACCGCGCCCCACAGCCGAGGTTCAGCCCCACAGACCGGCAGGCCCCACGGTCCGGGCCCAGCCCGACGAGCCGCCACCGACTCCGCACCCGGCCCAGCCCGACGACCGGCCCCGGACCGGCCCGGCCCGGACCGGCCCGGCAAGCCTGCCCCGAAACCAGCGGGCCGGACCCGGTCCGTGGACCAGGCCCGACCCGCTGGTGGGGATCAGCTCTCGTCGGTCGTGGCGGAGGCCGGCGTCGATGCCGACGCCGTCTTCTTCGCGGCCGTCTTCTTCGCGGCGGTGGCCGTCTTGGCGGTCTTCGTCGCCTTCTTGGCCGTCGCCTTCTTCGCGGCGGTCTTCTTGGCCGCCGTCTTCTTGGTCGCGGCCTTCTTCGCCGTGGCCTTCTTGGCGGCCTTGCGGGCCGTCTTCTTCGCCGGCGGCGCCTCCTCCTCGCCCGCGTCCGCCGGGACCCCGGCAGCAGGCGTCTCCGCCTCGGCCTGGGCCGACGGGACGACCACGACGGCCGCCTCCTCGGACGCGGTCGGTGCGGTGGCCTTGCGCACGGCGCGCCGCCGCGGACGGGCCGGTGCGGACGGCTCGGCCGCCTCTGCGTCCGCCTCGGCCGCGGCCCCGGTCTCCGCCTGGGCCTCATCGGCCTGGGCCGGCTGCGGCTCGGGCGCGGGCTCCGGAACCGTCACCACGGCCGCCTCGGCCCCCGTCGGGGAACCGGCCGGCGCCGACGCCCTGCGGGTCGCGCGGCGACGGGTACGGCCCTTCGGCGCGGCCTCCTCGTCCGGCGCGACCGGGACGACCGGGTCCTCCACGGCCACGGGCTCGGCCTGCGCCTCGGCGGCCGGCTCCGGACGCACCGGACGCTCGGCCTCCTGCGCGGCGGTCACGTCCTGCGCCGTCGGCGCGGCGGGCGCGGCCGGGGCCGCCCCGTCGGCGGAGGCCTTCGGCGCACCCGCCGGAGCGGACGCCCGGCGGCTCGCCCGGCGCCTGCCGCGGCCACGGGACGCCGCGGCCTCCGCCTCGGCGACGGAGCTGTACAGCTCCTCGTCCGGGGCCATCTCGAACGCGGGCAGCGCGACCGGCTCGGAGACCACAGGTGCCTCGGCGGCCTCGGTGACGGTCTCGGCCTCGGCCTCCGCCTCCTCCTCCGCGGTCGGCAGGGCGGCCTGGGCCGCCACGGCCTCGTGCTCGTGCGGCTGCTCGGCACCGGCACGGGCGCGCTTGCGGCGCTTGCCGCCACCCGCGCCGCCCGCGGACGGCTGCTCCATGTGCACGATGACACCGCGACCGTTGCAGTGGACACAGGTCTCGGAGAACGACTCCAGCAGGCCCTGGCCGACCCGCTTGCGGGTCATCTGCACCAGGCCCAGCGAGGTCACCTCGGCCACCTGGTGCTTCGTACGGTCCCGGCCCAGACACTCCAGCAGACGGCGCAGCACCAGGTCCCGGTTGGACTCCAGCACCATGTCGATGAAGTCGATCACGATGATGCCGCCGAGGTCGCGCAGCCTGAGCTGGCGCACGATCTCCTCGGCCGCCTCCAGGTTGTTCCTGGTGACCGTCTCCTCCAGGTTGCCGCCCTGGCCGGTGAACTTGCCGGTGTTGACGTCGATGACGACCATCGCCTCGGTCCGGTCGATCACCAGCGAACCGCCGCTGGGCAGCCAGACCTTGCGGTCCAGCGCCTTGGCGAGCTGCTCGTCGATCCGGTACGTGGCGAAGACGTCCACCTCGCTCGTCCAGCGCGACAGACGCGGGGCGAGGTCGGGCGCGACGTGCGAGACGTAGCCGTGGACAGTGTCCCAGGCCTCGTCACCGCTGACGACGACCTTGGAGAAGTCCTCGTTGAAGATGTCGCGCACGACGCGGACGGTCATGTCCGGCTCGCCGTACAGCAGCGACGGCGCGCTGCTGTTGCCGTTCTTGGCCTTCTTCTGGATGTCCTCCCACTGCGCCTGCAACCGCTCGACGTCCCGGCGCAGCTCGTCCTCGCTCGCGCCCTCGGCGGCGGTGCGCACGATGACGCCCGCGTCCTCGGGGACGATCTTCTTGAGGATGGTCTTCAGCCGGGCCCGCTCGGTGTCGGGCAGCTTGCGGCTGATGCCGGTCATCGAGCCCTCGGGCACGTACACGAGGTAGCGGCCCGGCAGGGAGACCTGGCTGGTCAGGCGGGCGCCCTTGTGGCCGATCGGGTCCTTGGTGACCTGGACGAGCACGGACTGCCCGGACTTCAGCGCGGACTCGATGCGGCGCGGGCCGTTGGCCATGCCCAGCGCCTCGAAGTTGACCTCGCCCGCGTACAGCACGGCGTTGCGGCCCTTGCCGATGTCGATGAAGGCGGCCTCCATCGACGGCAGGACGTTCTGCACCTTGCCGAGGTAGACGTTGCCGACGTACGAGACGGCCTGCTCCTTGTTGACGTAGTGCTCGACGAGCACCTCGTCCTCCAGGACGCCGATCTGCGTGCGGTCGCCGTGCTGGCGGACGACCATCACGCGCTCGACGGCCTCGCGGCGGGCCAGGAACTCGGCCTCGGTGATGATCGGGACGCGGCGGCGGCCCTGCTCACGGCCCTCGCGGCGGCGCTGCTTCTTCGCTTCGAGGCGGGTCGATCCCTTGATGGACTGCACCTCGTCCGTGCCGCCACCGGGCCGCTCGTCCTTCTTGCCGCGCGGCTCGCGGACCTTGACGACGGTGCGCTCGGGGTCGTCGGCGGACGGCTCGCCCTCGGGGCCGCTGTCACCGGCCCGGCGGCGCCTGCGGCGACGGCGACGGCTGCTGCTGTTGCCTCCGGAGCCCGCGCCACCCGCGTGCTCGTCGTCCTCGTCGCCCTCGGCCGCGTCCTCGGCGTCCTCGGCGTCCTCCTCGACCTGCTCGGCGGTGTCCTCGGCGTCCTGCGCGGCCTGCGCCGCGGCGAGTTCGCCGCTCTCCTCCGGCTCCTCGTCAACGCCGCTGTCCGCGGACTCGCCCCGGCGACGGCGACGGCCACCACGGCGACGGCGCCGGCGGGATCCGCCGTCCTCGCCCTCGTCGCCGTCCGCTGCGTCCTCGGCCGACTCCTCGGCCTCCTCCGCCTCGTCCTCGGCGACGGCCTGAGCGGCCTGCGGCGCCTGCGGGGCCTGGGTCTCGGGCTCCTCGTCGTCACCGGCGCCCCGGCGACGGCGGCGGCGCCGCGCCCCGGGCTGCTCGTTCGCCTCGGGCTGCTCCGCCTGCTCGGCCTTCCGCGCCGACGGCGTGGCGGGCTCGGCGGGCTCCTCGTCGTGCACGGCCTCGGCGGCCGCCTCGGCGGCGGCCCGCTGCGGGGTCTGGAACTGGAACTTCGGCTCGGCGAACACCGGCGGCTGGAAGACGGCGACGGCGGGCCGTGCGGGCTTGCGCGGTGCGTCCTCCTCCGCCCCCTTGGCACCGGCGGGCTCGGAGAACCCGGTCGCGGCACGCCGCACGACCCGGCGGCGGCCACGGCGCGGCGCGGCCTCCTCCGCGGCCTCGGCGGCCGGGGCCTGAGCCGGGGTCCGGGTCTGGGGTGCCTCGGCGGCGGGGGCTTCCACGGCGGCGGGGGCCTGAGCGGGGGCGGCCTCGGCGGTCTCCGTGGCAGACGCCGTGGCCCGGCGGGTGGCACGACGACGGGCCCGCGGCAAAGCGGCCTCCTCGGCCTCCTCCACAGCGGCGGGCGCGGCGGCCTCTACGGCGGGGGCCTCGACGGCGGACTCGCTCGCCTCGGCGGTCTCCGTGACGGGCGCCGTCACCCGGCGGGTGGCACGACGACGGGTCCGCGCCGGAGCAGCCTCCTCACCGCTCTCGCCGGAGGCGGCGGTGGCGGGCGCGGGCTCGGCGGCGGGGGCCTCGGCAGCCTCGGTGGCGGCCTCGGCGGTCTCCGTGACGGGCGCCGTCGCCCGGCGGGTGGCACGACGACGGGCCCGCGGCAAAGCGGCCTCCTCGGCCTCCTCCCCAG
>NZ_JBHJUW010000193.1:0-12628 GCF_042268205.1 Streptomyces sp. NPDC056160 | reverse complement strand
TCTGTGGGACACTTTCACTTACGAGGTGCCTTGCTTCGTGGGACTGATGTGGGCGTAGGAACTCCCATCATCCCAGGTCAGCAGGCACCTCTTCTCTTTTCATCGCCCACAGACCGAGTATCACGCGGTGGATCCAGGCTCAGTGATCCGGGCATTTCTCGGCGTGTCTGCTCTGTCGCGGCCGCCCGCGTCACCACGCAGACGGGTGACGGTGCTAGAGTGATGGTGCACCCGTTCCGAACAGGCACGAAAACATGTGTCTGAGACGTTCCGGAGGTGTGCATGCGTCGGTGTGCCCGCCGCCGACCCGGAGCAGCGCCGACCCACCGTGACTGCGAAGGAGCACTGACCATGGCAGTGGAACAGCCCAGGAAGAAGGCGGCCGAAGGGGCTCCGGTGGGGCGCCGGGCGCTGCTCGGCATGCTCGGCGCGGGAGCCGCCGGACTCGCCGCCGCGCCCTATCTCCAGAGCGGCTGGGAGGGCTTCCTCGCCAAGGCCTCCCAGGTCGACGCGACCGGACTGACCGGTCTGCTGCCCAACCCGGGCGGCTTCCGCTACTACAGCATCGTCGGCTCGGTCCCGCACAAGGACGAGACGAACTACCAGCTGAGGATCGGCGGCCTGGTCGAGAGGCCGAAGACGTACACGCTCGCCGACCTGCGTGCGATGCCCCAGACCCGGGTCGTCGCCGACGTGCTGTGCACCGACGGCTGGCGGGTGGACGACACACCCTTCGAAGGGGTGAAGCTCTCCCACCTCCTCGACGACGCCGGGGTGCGCGACAACGGCCAGGCGATCCGCTTCACCTGTTTCGACGGCGCCTACAGCGAGAGCCTCACCCTGGAGCAGGCCCGCCGCTCCGACGTGCTCGTCGCGCTGAACATGCAGGACAAGCCGATCACCCACGAACACGGCGGCCCGGTCCGGCTCTATGTTGCCCCCATGTACTTCTACAAGTCGGCCAAGTGGCTGTCCGGCATCTCGGTCACCGACTCGGTCGTCCCCGGCTTCTGGGAGGAGCGTGGCTATGCGATCGACGGCTGGCTCGACGGCGCCGACCGGCATGCGGCCTGAACGGCTCGGCCGGATCAGGCGGTTCACGGCAGCCGAGCGCTGGGTGCACCGGGCCACCGGTTACCTGATGCTGCTCTGCCTGGTGACCGCCGCCTGCCTCTACTTCGGGCCGCTGGCCCAGCTCGTCGGCCGCCGCCACCTGGTGGCCACGGTGCACGAGTGGTCGGGCATCCTGCTCCCGGCCCCTGTCCTGCTCGGCCTGCTCTCGCCCGCCTTCCGCGCGGACCTGCGCCGGCTGAACCGCTTCGCGGTCTACGACCGGCGCTGGCTGCGCGCGGCCCGCCGCCGGCTGCGCGGCCCCGAGGCGCGGCCCGCCGGGAAGTTCAACGCGGGCCAGAAGCTGTACGCGGGCTGGATCGCCGGAGCGGTGCTGGTGATGATGTCCACCGGCCTGCTGATGTGGTTCATGGGGCTGCTGCGCTCCATCTCCCGCACCAGCGCGATCTTCGTGCACGACGTCCTCGCCTGGGCCATCGCTGCCGTCCTTCTCGGACACATGCGCAAGGCGTACGAGGAGCCGGAGGCGCGGCTGGGCATGCGCACCGGCTGGGTCGACCGCGCCTGGGCGACACGCCATCACGCCAAGTGGCTGGAGGAGGACCCCGTGGGTACCGTGTCCGGAAAGACACGCGAGAACGCTGACGACGGCTGACACGGGATTCCGGTCCCCCTCCCCTGGAGCAGGAAGCACCTCCGTGAGCGGCAGCAGATCGGACCGGGGCGCCCACGAGAGCGGCCCCGCAGGGACGCTGGGCGAGGAACTGGCGGCGGCCCTGCACGATGCCGTCCGCGAGGCCGCCGAACGTCTCGAGGCAGTCACGGCCGCCGTCTACCTGCTTAGCCCCGACGGCACCGAACTGCGGATCGCGATGATCGGCGGCGGCCCGCCCTCCGCGTTCACGCTGCTCGGCCGTATGCCGCTGGACGCCTCCTACGCCTCCGCCCGTGCCCTGGCCGACGGCGAGGTGGCGGTCCTGGCCGACCCGGACGCGCCGCGCGAACACATTCCCGGCTGCACCGTCTGCCCCTACCCCTACCTCGCCGCCGCGGCCCCGCTCACCGCCGCCGGTGTGCGCTTCGGCAGCCTGACCGTGCTCCGCCCCGAAGGCACCGACGACTACGGACCCGGGCGCCGCTCCGGACTGGCCCGGATCGCCGGCAGGCTCTCCACCGCCCTCGCCGCGCTGCACCGGCGGGGCGTCCCGGTGGTCTCCCCGGGACTTCCGGTGCTCGTGCCGGTGCGGGGCGCCGAGTCGTCCGCCGACGCGGACCCCGCCGGGCCCTGGGGCATGTCGGGCGTCGCCGGTTCGGCGGGCCGCAGCCTGATGTTCCCGTTGCAGCGCCTGGCCGACCTGCTGAACCGGGCGACCACGATGGACCATGTCACCGCCGCCGCCAGGTTCTGCGTCATGGCCCCCTTCCAGGCCCGGGCCATGGTGCTGTCCAGCGTGGCCGAAGGACGCATGTGGGTCCTCGGACACAGCGGGGACACCGAGGGACTGGTCCGGGAACTGCACGGCAGCGGCCTGCACACCGGCACACCCGCCGTGCGCGCGGTGGGCGGGAACACCCTGCTGATCGCCGACGGCCCCGGCTGCCAGGCGACCCGCCCCGGCGCGGAGCCGGGCATGTGGCCCGTCACCGCGCACCTGCCGCTGGTCGGCAGCAGACATGTCGTGGACGTCCCCGTCAGCGGGGGCCGGCACGTCGTGGGCCTGTGCACCCTCGCGTACGGCGGCCCCCGCTCCTTCTCGCCCGCCGAACGCGCGGTGCTCACCATGATGGCGGGCCTGCTCGGCTCGGCGGTGGAGCGGGTGGAGCTGAACGCCAAGCGGCAGGTGCTCGCCGAGGGCATCCAGAAGCGGATGCTGCCGTCCGCCCTCGTCGAGGTGCCCGGACTGACCACCACGGCCCGCTACCAGCCGGCCACCGCCACCGCCGAGGTCGGCGGGGACTGGTACGACGTGATCCGGATGCCGGACGACCGGGTCGCGCTGGTCATCGGCGATGTCGAGGGCCACACCATGGAGAGCGCCGCCGCGATGGGGCAGCTGCGCACCGCCGTGGCCGCGTACGCCAGCGAGGGGCACGGACCGGCGGCGCTGCTGCAGCGCACGGCGGGGCTGCTCGCCCGGCTCGGCACCGAATCCCTCACCACCTGCTGTGTCGTTGCCCTCGATCCGGAGGACGGGACGGCCGAGGTGGCGCTCGCCGGCCATCCGGCGCCGCTGCTGCGGCTGCCCGACGGCACCGTACGGGCGCTGGACGCCCCCGCCAACGTACCGCTCGGACTACCGGAGCCGGGGGTCTACCGGGCCCGGGAGCACACCGTCGGGCCCGGCTCGGTGCTCCTGCTGTACTCCGACGGGCTGTTCGAGGCCCGCGAGGACGAGGCCGTCACCCTGGCCGAGGCCGCGGGCCCCGCCGGGGACCTGCCCGACGCCGGTCTCGAGGACCTGGCCGACCGGCTGCTCGGCCGGGCCCCCGGGCCGCGCGGCCTGCGCGACGACGCGGCGCTGCTGCTGGCCCGCTACGAGGGCCCGGACACCGGGCGGGTGCCCAGGACCGGACACCTCTCCATCCAGCGGCGCGATCTGCGGGGGGTGCGGCAGGCCCGGGAGTTCGTGCACGACCGGCTGTGCGGCTGGGGCCTGGCGGACCTGTCGGACGACGTGGAACTCGTCACCTCGGAGATCGTCACCAACGCCCTCGTACACGCGGGCAGCGACGTGGACGTGCGTCTGCGGGTCTACGCGGACCGGCTCCGCCTGGAGGTACGCGACTCGGCGAGCGATCCGCCCGTACCCGCCCTCTACTCCCTGTCCGACGAGGGCTGCGCACGGGCCGAGCACGGCCGCGGGCTCTTCCTCGTCGACGCCCTGGCCGACACCTGGAACACCTCGCCGAACGGGCGCGGCAAGACCGTGTGGCTGGAGATGGACATCCCTGAGGGCGCGGAGGGCCCCAGCCGGTCCGTCGAATGACTCAACGCCCGGCGAGGACACACCTGCTCTGGGTACACGTGTGCGCTTGTCGCTGATGCGGCGACTCACCGTCATGTGACTGATGTGCCGCTGCCGCACCTGCGGCAGAGTCATGGGTGTCGGCCTCCCTCGGGAGGCGAGAACAACCCCCCGGACCTCCCTTTCCGATCGAATACAAGTCTCGCGTCACTGCCTTGACTGGTGACGGATTCCGTGTCAGTCTCTTCTTAGCGAACGGGCGAGGGTCCCCAGGTGGTGGGACACGGAAGCCCGACCTCCCTGTCCCGCCGCTGTCCCCGCACATGTGGTGCCGCTGACAGGCACACACCCACTTCACGATAGGAACGTCATGAGACGACTTCTGACCGTCCTCGCGGCCGGCGTGCCGCTGGCGGCGGCGGTGTACCTGCCCACCGGCGCCTCGGCGGCCACCGGAAGCCAGGTTTCCGCTCCGCTCAACTGCTCGACCGTCTCCGTGAAGGCCCCGTCCGGCACCAAGGTGGAGTCCGTGACGACGGTCCGCCGGGCGGGCGGCACGATCACCGGGACCGGCCTCCTGCAGGGCACGGTCGACGGCGTTCCGGCTTTCTGCGACGTGACGGTCACCCTCACCCACCCGGGTGCCAACGACCACGCCAAGATCCAGACCTGGCTGCCGGTAAAAGGCTGGAACGGCCGTCTCCAGTCGATCGGCGGCAGTGCCTTCGCCGCCGGGGACAACGGCGTCGGTCTGGGCACCGCCGTCAAGAGCGGCTACGCCGCCGCCACCACCGACGCGGGTGTCGGTGACGTCCTCGACACCGGCTGGGCGCTGAACAGCGAGGGCAAGATCGACACCGGTCTGCTGAAGAACTTCGCCGAGCGCTCCCAGCACGAGGCCGCCGTCGTCGCCAAGCAGGTCATCGACGCGGTCTACGGCAAGGCCCCCTCCTACTCGTACTTCACCGGCTGCTCCACCGGCGGACGCCAGGGCTACATGGAGGCCCAGCGCCACCCCGACGACTACGACGGCATCCTCGCCAACGCGCCCGCCGTCAACTGGGACGAGTTCGAGGTCGCCACCCTGTGGCCGCAGGTGGTCATCAACCAGGAGAAGAACCGCCCCACCGACTGCGAGTTCAAGGCCTTCAACCAGGCGGCGCTCCAGGCCTGCGACAAGCTCGACGGGGTCAAGGACGGACTGATCTCGGACGTCGCGCACTGCAACTTCGACCCGCGCCGCCTGATCGGCACCAAGGTCGTCTGTGACGGCAAGGAGGAGACCATCTCCGCGGCCGACGCCGCCGTGGTCCGCAAGATCTGGGACGGTCCCCGGACCACCTCGGGCAAGAAGCTCTGGTACGGCCTTCCGGTCGGTGCCGACTTCTCGGGTCTCGCCGGCGCCAGCCCGTTCGGAGTCCCGGCCGCCTGGACCGCCTCCTGGGTGGCCAAGCAGCCCGGCCTGGACGTCTCGAAGCTGACGTACAGCCAGTTCAACCAGCTGTTCAAGCAGTCCCAGGCCGAGTACGACGAGATCATCGGCACGGACGACCCGGACCTGTCGGCCTTCCGCAAGTCCGGCGGTAAGCTCCTCACCTACCACGGCCAGGCCGACCCGTTCATCCCGACCCAGGGCACGGTGGACTACCGCGAGCGCGTCGAGCGCAAGCTGGGCGGCACGCACCGCGTCGACGGCTTCTACCGTCTCTTCCTCGCCCCGGGCACCGACCACTGCGGACTGCGCGACGGCAAGGTCGACGACCTCGCGGCGCTGACCAAGTGGGTCGAGCAGGGCAAGGCGCCCAGCACCCTCACCGCCACTCTCACCAACGCCGACGGCAAGACCGTCACCCGTGACCTGTGCCGCTACCCGCTCGTGTCCCACTACAAGGGCCACGGCGACCCGGCGGACGCGCGCAACTTCCGCTGCATCCCCGCCGGCCGGCACTGACCCACCCCTCCCCGACAAGCCACCCAGAAAGGCCGGCTCCCCATGACCACGAACACCCGGACGACCGGAACCACCACGGCCGACGGCGAACGCTCCTCCCTGCTGAGGCTGTACCTGATCCGTGGCGTCCTGGCCGTGGTCTGGGCCGTGGCCTTCGCCGGAGCCCATGACACCATCGGCGCCGCGGCCGTCACCCTGCTGGTCGTCTACCCGCTGATCGACGCGGTCTCCTCGTTGATCGACCACCGTGCCCTCCCCGAGGGTTCGGAGCGCAACGTCACGGCGTTCAACGGGGTGCTGAGCACCCTCGCCGCCATCGCGGTCGGCGTGGCCGCGGCCGGCGGGGAGGCGGCGGTGCTCGCCACCTTCGGCGCCTGGGCCGTCGTCTCCGGAGCGGCGCAGGTGACCGTCGGCCTGCGGCGACGCGGCCCCGAGCTGGGCAAGCAGTGGCCGATGCTGATCGCGGGCGGCCTGTCCGTCCTGGTCGGTGCCTTCTACGTCATCCAGGCCGCGGGCGACAACCCCTCGCTCGACGTCCTGTCCGTCTACGCCACGGGTGGCGGTGTGTTCTTCATCGCCCAGGCCGGCCTGCTGGCCTGGAAGGCCCGCCAGCTGCGGACCCAGGCGGTCTGATCCCATACCGCACAAGGGTCCTGACGAAACATCACACGCCTCGGCCCGCACCGTTCATGGTGCGGGCCGAGGCGTTTCCTCTTGGCGTCTTCGCGTCGGGCCGGGGGATCAGACCTTGCGGTAGCGCACCGGCAGGCTGAGCACGCCGCGCATCATCCCGGATGGGATCCACGCCAACGAATCGGCGGGAACGGCGAGTTCGAGGTGGGGCAGCCGGGCCAGCAGCGTGCGCATGGCGACGGCCGCCTCCAGGCGGGCCAGCGGGGCGCCCAGGCAGTGGTGAATGCCGTGGCCGAACGACAGGTGGCGCGCGCCGGTCCTGGCCACGTCGAGGTCCGCGGGGTCGCCGCCGTCGGGCAGGGGGATGTCGTGGCCGGCGGAGCCCAGGGCCACGGCGACGACGCCGCCGCGGGGGATGCGCACCCCGCCCAGTTCGAGGTCCTCGGCCGCGTACCGGTTCGACGACCGCTCGACGGAGGTGTCGTGGCGAAGGAACTCCTCCACGGCGCCAGGCACGAGGTCGGGGCGCTCGCGCAGCAGGGCGAACTGGTCGGGGCGGCGCAGCAGGGCGAGCAGAGCGTTGCCCAGGAGGTTGACGGTGGTCTCATGGCCGGCGATGACCAGCAGGATCGCGGTGCCGACGAGTTCGTCCTCCGAGAGCCGGCCGTCTTCCTCGTCGCGTACGGCGACCAGTGCGGACAGCAGATCGTCCCCGGGCGTGCGCCGCTTGTCCTCGAAGAGACCGCGCAGCAGCGTGTGCAGGCCCGCCAGCGCGGAGCGGTGCCCGGGGTCGGTCACCTGGAGCGCGAGGCTGGACCAGCGGCGGAAGTCCTCGCGGTGTTCCTGTGGTACGCCGAGGAGTTCCGCGATCACGGTGACCGGCAGCGGAGCGGTGAACGCCTCCACGAGGTCGGTCTCGCCCGAGGACGCGAAAGCGTCGAGCAGGTCGTTGGCGATCTGCTCGACGCGTGGGGCGAGTTCGGCGGTACGGCGCGGGGTGAAGGCGCTGGAGACGAGGCGGCGCAGCCAGGTGTGCCGGGGCGGATCCGACTCCAGCATCTGCGCGCCCAGACCCACTTGGGCCCGGTGGAAGAAGAAACCGGCCGCCTCCAGGGTCTCTGCGGCCGGTGTGGCGTCCTTGAGAAGTGCCGGGTGGGTCAGCGCCTGCCGGGCGAGTTCGTGCCCGACGACCAGCCAGCCGTCCACTCCCGGGGCGAACCGCACGGGATGGATGGGGCCCAGGGCCCGCAGCCGTTCGTAGTTCCGTGGTGCGTCCGCCTTGAACTCGGGGCTGAGCACCACCCGGCCGTCGGCTTCGGGGATTCCCCGGGCCTGCTTCGTCATACGTTTCTCCCTGTGCCGAGTTCCTGAGGATCCATCGGCAACACGGACGGCGGACCGGGGAAGGTTCACCGGGGGGCGGGCCGGGGCGGGCCCGCGGTGGTGGCTCAGTCGTCGCCCTGGAGCAGGGACAGGACATGCAGCGCCTCCAGGTAGATCCACACCAGGGTCAGCGTGAGACCGAAGGCCGCCAACCACGACTCCTCGCGCGGGGCGCCGTAGGCGACCGCGTCCTCGATCTGCTTGAGGTCCAGGGCCAGGAAGGCGGCGCCCAGGAGGATGCCGGCGATGCCGAAGGCCACACCGAGCGCGCCGCTGTCGAAGCCGAGGCCGTGTCCGGCGCCGAAGGCGGAGAACAGCAGGTCGGCCGCCATCAGCAGGAGGAAGCCGGTGGCCGCGGCCAGGACGAAGCCGTGGAAGCGGCGGGTGACGCGGATCCAGCGCATCCGGTAGGCGATCAGGACACCGGCCGAGACCGCGAAGGTGCCCAGCACCGCCTGGACGACGACCCCCGGGGAGATGTAGGTCGAGGTGGCACTGGAGATGGCACCGAGGAAGACACCTTCGAAGGCCGCGTAGCCGAGGATCAGCGCCGGGGTGGGCCTGCGCTTGAAGGTCTGCACGAGCGACAGCACGAAGGCGACGAGCGCGGCGCCCACCGCGATGCCGTAGGAGCGGCCGATGTTCGCCTCGTCGACGGGCAGCAGCACCCAGGAGAGCACGGCCGCCAGCGCCACCGTGCCCAGCGTCCCGGCCGTGCGGACGACGACGTCGTCCAGCGTCATCGCGGTGGACGCGGCGGTGGTGTCCTTGGCGGGGAAGACACCGGCGTCTCCGTGGCCGGCGGCGTACGGGTTGCCCGTCGGCTCCGTGGCGGGGGGCGTGCTGGCCACGGAGCCGACCGCGGCGGCGACCGGCTGCGGTTGCGCTTGCCGCGCGGCGGGGTCCTGGCGGCCCTCGCGGCCGAAGCCCCTGCGGGAGAAGATCGGGTTGCTGGTCCTCATGTCGGTGTCCTCCTCGTGTGCCGTATGCACCGCATACGTGCCTGTACGGCACTTTCCCTTGCATCACCACTCTGACAGGTGACGTAAGAGAAAGCAAGGGATGTCACCGGTTTGACCGGTGATTTTCTGGAGGTGATTTGAGAGGTGTGCCGGACCCGGTGCGCCGGGACCGCCGCGCCGTCCGCCGGAAGTTGTCCCAGGTCCGCTTGAGAAGCTCCGCGGCGCGGCACGGCGGGTCATCGGCCGCGCACCGGGCACAGGTGCGCACATGTGTCTCGTACGAGGAGCGCGCCTGGTCGAGCAGGCCCGGTCCCGGCGGTGCGCCCTTCTCCTCCGGTGCCGGACCGCTCATGAGAGGGAGGAGACTTCGAGGACCGCGGAGGTGAACGCCGCGGGCCGCTCCTGGGGCAGGTTGTGGCCGGCGCCTTCGATCACATGGTGCACACGGGGACCGGTGAAGTGGGCGGCGGAGGAGGTGCCGTCGGTCCACGGGATGACGCCGTCGGCCGCGCCGTCGAGGGTGACGGTGGGCACGGTGACCGGCGGCAGGCTGGCCAGCCTGCGCTCGATCTCCGCGTACCGGGGGTCGCCGGGGGCCGCGCCGAGCCGGTGGCGGTAGCTGTGGATCACCGTCTCGACGTAGTCGGGATTGCTCCACAGGGTGGCCGCCTCGTCGAGTTCGGCCTCCGTGAACCGCCACTCGGGGGAGTTGCGGTGCCAGACGACACGGGCGAGTTCCTTGCGGTTCTGCTCCAGGCCCGCGCGACCGCGCTCGGTGAGGAAGTAGAAGAAGTACCAGTAGCCCGACTCGACGGACGGGGCCAGCGGGTTCTGGGCGGCGGCGATGTCCTGGACGAGGTAGTTGTTCACGGAGACCAGGCCCGCGCAGCGCTCCGGCCACAGGGCCGCGGCGACGTCGGCGGCGCGCCCGCCCCAGTCGTAGCCGGCGAACACTGCCCGCCGGATCCCCAGCGCGTCCAGGAAGTCCCGGAGGTCCGCGCCGAGCGCGCCCTGCTGCCCGGAGCGGAACGTGCCCCGGTGCAGGAAGCGGGTCTCGCCGTGACCGCGCAGATAGGGCACGTAGCAGCGGTAGCCCTGGCGGACCAGCGTGGGGACGACCTCGGCGTAGGAGCCGACGGGGCTGAACGGCCAGCCATGCAGGAGGACCACCGGGGTGCCGTGCACCGGACCGGCGACGTGGTACGCGATGCTCAGCACCTCGGTGTGTGCGTGCCGAACGGGGCCGAGTCCCGCGGATTCGCCCGTTGCGGCGGGAGCGGCGGCCTGTTCGGCGTGGACCGCGGCGGCGCGCTGGGCCGCCGGGACGATGCCCGCAGCGGACGCGGCCGCGGCCAGCATGTGAGTGAGTCTGCGCCTGCTGATCATCGAGGGTCCTCCTGCGTCCGTCTTCCGGGAATCAGAGCGCTGCCACGCTCCAGAAGGCATGGCAAGCAGGGAGCGGGGCAGCGGTGGCCGGGTGCGCGCAGAGCCCTGTGCCGCACCCGGGTGCGGTCGACGTGCCCGGCAGTTGGCCGCCGACCGCGGCAGCTCGGTGTGGAGTCCCAGGCACCGGCCGCCCCTGCCGCGCTCCGACACAGGGTTACGGCGGAGCGTGCAGGATCCTCGGAGATGGCCGCCATCGCTTCGGGGGAAGTGAGCGAAGGCGACCACCCCGTACCCCGTCGCCAGGCCAGCCAATTGATCACCATGGCTGCGGGGGGTCTCTATCTGGCTCAACGGGCCGGAGGGCGGGCGGGGTTCACGTCGCGGGGAAGAAATATCCCGTGACCATGGAGCCCGGCCCGCCGCCGCGGGCGCCGTCGGCCGTCCCTGCCGGACCTACAGGCCGAGGTCGGCGGCCAGGCAGCTGAAACGCACCTCGGGGTCGTAGGCGTCGTCCGCCGAACCCCTCGGGCCGGCCTGCGTCTCCTCGACCATGTCGGCGTAGGAGATGCGCTCGGGCAGTTTACCGAACCGCGCCTGCCGGGCCGGGGCTGCACCGTCCACCGTGATCTTGATGTTCATTCGTCGGCCTCCGCTGGGCTCCGCGGCGGATGGTTCCGTCGTGTCCGGATGCCTGAAGTCTGACACCAGCCTGCGTCACCTGTCAAGAAGGTGACGTGCATCTCGGAGTGTGTGGCGGGTTTCCCCGGGCGGGCGCCGTACTGTGAAGGGAACACACATGACTTTCCAGCCATGTGTCGACCAGTCGTACGGAGGTTTCCCGTGTCCGCAGTTCCCGAGCAGGTGTCCGCGTCCCCCGAGCCCGCCCCGGAGCAAGTGCCGCACCTCGGAGGCGACCCGGTCGCCGCGCTGGAGGCCGCCGCCTGGGCGCTGGCCGCCTTCACCGGCACCCTGCGGGACGCGCTGGATACCCCGCTCATGGACGTCCTCGCCGCCGATCCGCAGCGCACCGCCGTGCTGGAGAGCGCGGGACTGGTCCGCCGGGACGGCACCGGGTTCGCCGTGCACCCCTCGCTGACCCCGGCCGACGCGCCCACGGCGCGCAGCGCGGTTCAGGCGCGGCTGAGCGGGCTGCGCCAGGCGGTGTCCGCCGCGGCTGAATCAGCCGGATCGGCGCACGGCGGCTGGTCGGCGCAGCCCGACGAGGTGCTGCTGAACCAGGGCCGGGCCTCGGCCGCCACCGGGCGGGCCCTGGCGGACAAGGTGGTGCCGCGGCTCGCCGGGCTGGGCGAGCGGCTGGCCGCGCCGGGCGCCCGGCTGCTCGACGTCGGCACCGGCGTCGCCGCGCTCGCCGCCGTCCTCGCCGAGCGCTTCCCGCAGGCCCGGGTCGACGGCATCGACGTCCTGGGCCGGGTGCTGCGCCTGGCGCGCGCGGAACTGGCCACGGCACCCGCGGCGGTGGCGGACCGGATCACGCTGCGGGAGCAGGACGTCGCCGAGCTGGCGGAGCAGGACGCCTACGAACTGGTCTGGCTGCCCGCGCCGTTCGTGTCCGAACCGGCCCTGGAAGCGGCCCTGCCGCGGCTGGCCGCCGCCCTGGTCCCGGGCGGCTGGCTGGTGGCGGGCACGAATCCGGCCTCGGAGGACCCGCTGCGCCGGTCCGTCGGCCGCTGGGTAGCGGTGCGCAACGGCGGCAACTCCTACGACACCACCGCGATGGCGACGGCGCTCGAAGCCGTCGGACTGGGGGAGACGCGCACCTTCCCCACCGTCCCCGGCGGCCCGGTCCTGGTGGCGGCCAGGCGCCCGGCGATGGTGTGAGGAACGCGGTCCGGCCCGGCATATGTGTGGGCCTTCGGGTCCACTCATATGCGGTGATGGAGCGTATGAACGGCGACGGCGCGGCGGCAGACCTGGCGCGGGTCGTCCTCACCGCCATGCCGGGCGGAGTCGTGATGCTCCAGACCACCGGCCGCACCGACTACCTCCGAGCCGCCCTCGCCGCCGCGCTGGAACCGCTGCGAGCGCCGGCCGCGGCCCGCGGCTGAACCGCCGGGGATCGGGGCCGCTCCCGGTGCCCGGCCGCTACACCCGCACACGGGACGGCCCGGTTCCGGGCGTCCCGGCACCCGAAGACGACGCGGCCGGGGGCCCCGAGAGGCACTAGTGTCCCGAGTCTTGGGAGGACTGCATATCTAGGATTTGGGGTTCGGTAGGCGGTTCAGGTAGCCGGCGAGGCGTTCGAGGATCTCGTCGGC